>PBMZ01000088.1 GCA_002722955.1 Planctomycetaceae bacterium
CACCCGCCCGCACCGATTCATTTCGGTCGTTCTTGCCCATAACAATCGAACCCGTACCCGCGATTGCAATCAAACCAGGAGCACCCGCATGGGCGCCTTCCAAAGCTGCACGAGCATCGCTCTCGACATGGACGGTTCCCTTCCACCCCCATTCCTTGACCAGCGTTTCGATCCGCTCCTGTTCGACGCTACGCCCCGCACCCGCCAGGGCCAGACCAAGCGATACCCTCTCTTTGCCACTCAGGTCCAACAAAGGAGCCAGCAAGCGGTCGAGCAATGCCAGCAATCCCTCTTCGCCTATGCGTTGAAAATTCCCGCTCCCCCCCCTGCTCACTCCCTGCACTACACCGCTATTATCGACCAAGACTGCACGGGTATAGGTTCCCCCACCATCGCAACCTATTGACCATTTCATCATCAACGTCTCTTTTTTCTCGCTCGAATTCCCTGCGCGCGCCTTGCTCTCTTTAGAAGATTAAAGATCCGACGGTGAAGAAATGCAAATTTTTCCACTTTTCGCCTCGTGATTCCCTGGAATTAATTCCGCTGATGGTTTTGCATGGCCCTTGACCTCGATCCTGCCCCGCATCAATTTCTGTTCTGTATACTTTGCACCTCCGATATCGAACAACCGTTCGTTGCCAGGCCTTGTCCCAGTTCTGGCTAACGCATATACCCATGCCTGAACATCTGATGAAACTGGCCGTCTACGGTACACTGCGCACAGGCAGCGACAATCTCGGTCGGATCGAGAAAACTACACTGATTTACCCTGGACACCGACGATTTCCCGCGATGATCTACGATAAAGGCGGCTGTGGAACGGTAGTTGAAGTACACGAGGTCGACAACGAAGCACTGAGCGCCTACGACCACTACGAAGGGATATCCGCAGGTGTGTACCAACGAGTAAGGACGGATGTGACGATGGACGATGGAAGAACGACCTCGGCCTGGGTTTACCTGGCCGGAGAAAAACTCCTCGAACAAAGCGAATCTTTTATCGTAATCACCAGCGGGGATTGGTTCAACAGATAATTCCCCTAATCCAACTCTCTGAGACGATGGGAACCCCATCCAAATATAATTCATCTATCGCCTATGCCATCAAAATTCACCCCGTGCCAACCCGAGCGAAACTCCGACTTGTGCGACGGGGAGAACAATGTTATTTTATTGGCCTTAGACCAAACTCCTAAAGAGATATAAAGTTATTTATTTTCAACCCCTTAGCTGGAAATTGGCAAGTTTACAAGAAGGTCGGCCAGCAAATCGACATCTATTAGAGCTCTATTTCAAACTCAACACTTCACTTTCCCATAACTTCCCAATTAGAAAGGTGTCGCATAGATGAGTAAATCGAAGCTAGAATACATCTGGCTCGACGGCTACGAGCCGACCCAGAGCCTGCGCAGCAAGACCAAAGTGATCGATAATTTCTCCGGCGATCTAGCCGATGCCCCAATCTGGTCGTTCGACGGCTCGTCAACCCAACAGGCCGAAGGAAATGCCTCTGACTGCTTACTCAAACCCGTTGCGATCTACCCAGATCCCGATCGCTTCGGCGGCGATGGCTGGTTGATCATGTGCGAGGTACTCAATTCCGATGGAACGCCCCACGCTTCCAATGGCAGAGCCACCATTGACGATGACGACGACGATTTCTGGTTTGGCTTCGAGCAGGAGTACACTCTGATTGACCCCGAAACCAATCTGCCATTGGGTTTTCCCAAAGGGGGCTTTCCCCAACCTCAAGGCCCTTTTTATACCTCAGTAGGCACCCGCAATGCCCACGGCCGCGAACTCGTTGACGAGCACCTGCACCTCTGCCTTGCCGCAGGCCTCAATGTCGAGGGCATAAATGCGGAAGTAATGATGGGGCAATGGGAATTCCAGATTTTTGCCAAGGGCGCCGGTAGCTCTGGCGACCGAATATGGGTAGGCCGCTACCTACTGGAACGCACCGCGGAAAAATACGGGATCGCCATCGACCTGCACCCCAAGCCGATCAAGGGCGATTGGAACGGCTCGGGCATGCATGCCAACTTCTCCAACGAGGCGATGCGCACGGCCGGTAATGAGGAAACCTTCACCCGGATCTGCGAGGCTTTCGGACAGAATATCGAAGAGCATATCGCAGTCTACGGTGCCGATAACGACCAGCGACTGACCGGACTACACGAGACACAGTCCATCGACAAATTCAGCTATGGCGCATACGACCGAGGGGCATCTATCCGCATCCCAATCGGTACAATTGACGACGGCTGGAAAGGTCGATTAGAGGACCGCCGTCCCGCTTCCAACGCCGACCCCTATAAAGTCGCGGCGGTCATTATCAAGACCACTAAGAAGGCCCTGAGCTAAACTCGAATACTTTTGACCACGTACAGAAAAGGGGCGATGCCAACTGGCATCGCCCCTTTTCTGGTTTTACCCAAGTTTATGATTCAAGCAATCTCATTGATGATGCCGTCAGCCGTCCCCTCAAGGGCTTGGCGCTGATTGTAAAAACCGCGATCGGATAATTGCTTAGTTCGCTCGACTTCTTCTGCCCGCACATCAGGCACTTGGCCGAGTTGGTCTTTTACAGCCTGGAATTGGGCAATCTCCGCTACGGTGTCCTGCAGACCTTCGGACTCGATCATGGCATCGGCCACATTTCCGAGTGCCTCGCTGGTATTGTAAAATCCCGAACGGACCTTCTCGCGGATCTGATCTAAATCTGCATTGGAATGTACAGGCGCCGACTCTACGAGCTCACTCAGATCGGAAACACTCTTCGCATTCTGAGAGATCTCAACCGTATCACCGAGCGATACGCCTTCTTTCTTGGGCCTTACGGCCGCATTCTGCTGCTTCGCCTGCGAGGTTTTAAGCTGATGCGACAGACGATCTATACCACGCATCATACGCTACCTGCTTCTCTGATGGTTAACCCAGCTCTTACTGATATTATCGGCTTTGGAGAGGGAAACTTTAGCCCTATTTGAATAATTTCTGCATAATGAACATTACTCGCTCAAATATAGACAAAATCCCACCAAGGCACAATCTCAGCGCACCCCGTCATAAAGCCGCGCAGTACCAGACCTCGCACCCGGATCATTGCGGTAGGCCCGCCGCCCCTGCCCCATCTGGCGCATCTCGCCGCGGGTCTGCACGAGTAATTTTTCGGCCTGGGCCTGCGTGTGGCTACGCAAGTCTTCTAATTCGTAGAGCAAATTGCGCATGGTTTCGAGCCGCGAAGCTAGTGCTGGTCGATCATCGCCAAGATCGGGGATACGTCGCTGGCGCAACCGCACTCGATCCATGAGTTCCTGCATCCGGGTAAAAGCTAATTCCAATCCGGTCAGATCTTCCCGCTCGACGCAATCGCGTTGCTTCAATCCAACCGAGTACATAGCGCGGTAGTCTCCACATTGCTGATCGAGCAACTCAATCAACTCGTTTAAATTGGCCAATGAATTTACCCCGTTAAAGCCAAACCGGATTGAGACGACTCTGGCTCTCCAGATCCTTCACCTCCGGTTATCTGCTCCCAGGCCTGGAGCAGGTTTTCCATCAACTTAATCACTTCTTCGACTGCATCTGAATCCATATGGACATTGGCGTGAACCAAACGACGATAGCAATACAGGTAGAGGCGCTGTAAATTCACGGCCAGTTCGTCGCCTTGATCCAGTAAGCCCTGATCCAAAGAATAGAGCAACTCCAGAATGATATCCTGGGATCGGATAAGGGCATTACCCTTACCTTCCATATCTTTTTTCTCCAGTAGAATCAATGCCCGTTTCATAAAGCGTATCGCGCCCTGATAGAGCATGACGATTAATTTTCCCTTATTAGCCGTCTTGATCTGAACCTGGTTATACTTCTTGTATCCGCCTCTATTCATAGATCCTCAATATCCCGATTTTATTCCTAACCACTAGCCAATCCTGCAAGCTGGCTACTGAGAAAATTGCCCTGGGACTGCAAGTTGGCGATCGTGCCTTCTAAGGTGGCGAAGCGACCGACCAGGTTGAGCCTCTTCTGCTCAACCCTCCGCTCCATATCATCAATTCGGCCATCCAAATCCTCAATGGTATCATTTATGGCCTCTTCGCGATTTGTCAGCGTGCCCTCGAATTGATCCGTGATTGAATTGAGGGCAGCTCCGAGGCGACGAGCTACGCCGAAAACCAGATCGACCCTACCCAATTCCTCGCCGTCCTCCGGTATTTCGTCGGGCGTCAGATTGACGCGCAGGGCAAGTCCCGCGACATTTTCGGTATCCAATCCCCCGGTGAGGATCCGCCCAAACCCATCGGCTTCCTCCCCATTGATCGTACCCTCGACATCCTGACCCTCGTAGGTACCGGCCTCGATTCCAAGTGTTTCTATATTTTCCTCGATACTAAAGCCATTGCGCTGACCAAAACCATTGTGCTCAATCGAAAGTTTACCATCGACAACCGATGCAGCTATATCGAGCGAGATCCGACCTTCGGTCTCAACCTCCAGGCTGCCGAAGTTGAGACTCCCTCCGCCTTCGTTCTCCTCGATGAGCGTGACCGTCAGATCGCTATTTCCCAACCGATTATCGGTGACACTGATCCGGCCTTCCGCATCGATACTGACGCTCACCTCACCGTTGAGAGTACTGCGAATCTTGGTCAGTAGATCTCCGACTCTTGCCGTAGCCGCATCGTCAATCGAAAATGTCTCGCTGCGGCTATTCCCCTCGTGAGTCGTGACGTTGATCCGAATCGTATCCCCATTCTGCACCCCGGCCCCGAATATACCGGCGAAGGTCGTATCGGCATCGATCGCCGCCGTGCCATTGCTGGTATTGGCAATCGAAGCGCGCCGCACCTCTGCCACATCGCTGGAAAGTTCGGCATTTATCGCTTTCGCAATCTCGTCCAGACTAGATCCGGCCGCCAGCTCGACCAAAGCAGGCTTGCCGGTGACACTGTCGAGCAATTTCAGAGTCTGATCCTCGTCGAGTTCACCTGTGAATTCAACTGAACCCAGCGCACTCCCCTTGGTCGCCGCCTGGGTAACCTCAATCGCATAATTCCCGGCCCTCGTCTGCGAATTGGTCGAAACGAACTCGACATTATCATCGTTTGTGCTACCTTCTACAACAAAGAGCTTACGCACTTCTTCAAGATTATCATTAAGCGCCGTATTCAGCCGATCATTATCTATATTCAGACGTCCACTGCGGTCAAAACTGACCCCGATCAGCACCAAAGCATCGAAACCCTCGACGAGCCCCTCAACCTGAGAGGAAATAACCGAGCGCAACTCCGACTGTACTGAAATCAGCGTCGAATCGCCGCTGAGTGGTCCGCTCCGCTGGGCTCCTTCGTCGAAGGCCGTTTGATCATCAATCAAGTCCAGGACCGAATTGAATTCATCGACGAAACTCTGAATATTTCCGCGCAGCGCCGAAGTATCATCCTTGTCGACCGTGATGATAACCTCTTGCCCTTCTTCGGCTTCGAGCAGATTCAGGGAAACGCCCTGAACTGCATCCGTCACCGTATTATCGGCGCGGCTTAAGGTAATGCCATTGATACGAAAAACCGCGTCCTGCCCCGCCTGCAACTCTGCGGACCGAGCATCGACTCCTGTAGTCGTCAGAGCCAGCGCACCTAAATTGAGACTCCCCCCCCCCTCGTTATTTGCACTGAGCGAAATATCGAGCTGGCTGGATCCGGCCTGCAAATCCTTGATACTGATCCGGCCCTGATCGTCGATAGAGGCCTCGATCTCATCCCCAAAAGCCTGTTCTAAAGCGCTGAGTAAGTTCTGGACCTTGAGATTTTCACTGGAAATCGCAAAGCTGCCGGATACCTGATCACCCTGGTGATTAGTACCACTGATGGTTATGGTATCACCAGCTTGGATCCCAGCTCCGAGGATCTCGGAAAAGCGGGTATCGGCGTCAGTCGTGCTCGGAGCACTAAGTATCCCAAGAGCCTCAAGCACTCCACCATCATCCTCAAACTCGGTCGAACCGCTGATTTCGAGCTCAAAACTCGATGCATCAATGGCGTTGACCGTAGCCGTGACACCGGAAGGCGCTGCTGTATTGATCGCATCGCGGATATCATTGAGCGAATCAGTGGCTAAATCTATTGTGACCGTTTTGTCGCCAATGGTCACGGTACCCGAAGCCGAAGAAGTGATCATTTCACCAACTGCGTCGGCATTGCTGCCCAAGTCGTCACTTTTGGCTCCATCGCCCGTTGCGTTGACCACTGTGCCTTTTGTCTGCAGCGCAGTATTGGAAGTCAGGACTTGAGCGACGCTCTCAAAGGCGTTGTTTGATCCTACCAGAATCCCAATGCTTTCCAGTGCATTACCCTGGTCGGCAAAAGCATCGGTGCCATCAATACGCAGACGAAACTCGGTGTTTCCATCGTCGTCGCTGGAGGAGATGATCGTCGCATTCACCCCAGTTGGCGCCGCACTGTTGATCTTATTCTGGACATCGGCAAGCGAATCGGCGCTCAGATCAATTGCAATATCTTCGCCCCCGACCTGCACCGTAGCCTTAGGAGCACTGGCCAGCCCCAAGAGCGATCCGATGGCAGTACTAGTACTGACAAAACCATCGCTCTCTGCCCCGGTTATGATCTCATCAGCGATCGATCCATCGCTTGCCAATACCCCCAGATTCTCCAATACACCACCATCGTCGACAAGGCTGGTCGTACCCTCTAATTCGAGGCGGTAACGAGTTAGGCCATCTTCTTCGTTCGAACGCACGGTAGCGGTAACATCCGTAGGAGCCGCTGCGGTAATTTTATCGCGAATATCATCGAGCGAATCGGTCGCCAAATCGATGGAAACTTCCCGGTCGCCAACCGTGACCGTACCCGAAGGCGATGAACTCAAACCAAGCAACCCACCCACCGCCTGATCGGAAGCGAGGAACTGACTCGAACTCCCACCGCTGGCGAAGGCATTCTTTATGCTGGTACCGGAAGAGCTAAATCCTAATGACTGGAGAAGATTAGTAGAGCTAGCATCCTGGATCGAAAAGCCATCCCTGCCCACTTCGTCAGCGGTCAGAATCAGCCTGTTATCGCCAGAGGCTACTGTGAGGATCTGCGCCGATACACCTGCATCTGCGGCATTTATCTTGTCGCGAACATCGAGTAAATCGTCATCGGCTTCGAGTTCAACACCTACACCATTTATCGTGAAGTCACCGCTGACCCCCAACGAATCGGAAAAACTATTGAATGAACGCGATGAAAGGCGACGAGCCTCGGCCAGTTCGAGCACTTCTACGCTGAACGAGCCGGCGGTCGCCTCGTTGGTGGCACTGACCGAGATTCGGTCGCTATCGTCCGATTGCGCATTGACGATTGAAAAGAGGTCATCGCTTTCCAGTTTCGCCACCGAGTCCTTGAGCGAGAGCAGGCTGGAATTGATCGAACCAACCGCGGCCTTCTCCTGCCCCAACTCGACCTGGCGCCGCTGAATGAGCACAACGGGACGACGCTCGATATCGATAAGCTGCGAGATTATCGCATCGGTATCAAGCCCGGAACCCAGACCAGCAAATGAAATACCTTGGGACATGCCAACCTATTCCGTAGCTTTGATTCCGCACCACATACGAGAGCGGACCTAACGCACCTGAAAAGCGCGTCAGGCTAAATCATTCACTAATAAGCCAATAATCTTCTCCACACTCATGCTGACATCTAGCACCTGTTGTGGGGGAACTTGTTTGACCAGCTCTCCAGTATCGGAATCCGTTATTCTCACCACCACCATCCCGGTATCGTTATCTACCGATACGGAATAATTACCGTCAATCTGTGCGAGAGCACTATTCAGTTTTTTGGTCAGGGCCTCAGCTTGCTCGGTTCCAACTGCGCGTTCCGACTCAGACACAGCTACAGGAGGAGCAACTGACTCCGGCCTGCTCCCAGGGTTTGCCGTTTCCTTAGAATCCCGCCTCGAGACCTGCACGTCCACTGGGTTTTTTTCATGCCTGGTATTCAGGGAATTTATGTTTTCCATAATTATCTCACCCCTCTCTTTGAGAGAAGCCCTGCTCTATCGGCAATATTTGATTTACCCTTTTCTTGCGGATCTGGCCTTCCGGAGAGCACTTTCGCCGCTCTCCGGAAGGACCTTCCCCGTAATTATTGTAACAGCGCCAGAGCATTCTGCGGCAAGAGTCTGGCCTGAGCAAGCATCGCCGTAGCCGCCTGACTGAGAATTTGCGCCCGGGTAAAATGCGTAACTTCGTTCGCGATATCCGCATCGCTGATCGCAGCTTCCGAAGCCTGGACATTTTCAATCTCGTTCTCAGTGTAGGCTATAGTGAATTCCAATCGATTTTGAAAGGCACCGAGACTACCCCGCTGCATAGCCACCGCCGAAACGGCTTGATCTATCGCCGTTATTGAAGTGCGCGCATCCGTAATCGTGGCCACCGACTTACCACTCATATTGATCGAAACTCCACTGGCCTGCATATCATCCACTGAGATTTCGAGCTGATTATGCGATTCACTAAAAGCACCGACTTGAAATGAACCGCCTTCCCCCGCAGTGATTACTATCTCCTTGCCCTCAAGGTCATCATCAGAGTAAAATGAGGTCTCATCGATAACATTCGGCCCCGCCATCGTCACCTGTATACCCAGACGGTCGAAATTGGCAACGACCTGAGTGCCAGTAGAAACCTGTCCCACACCGGCACTCCCACCTGCGTGGTTGTCGAGCAAATTACCAATCCGGATCGTCTGCGAAACCGTGCCATTGCCCAGCGTCAACTCGCCGTCGTCGGCCGCATCCTCAAAAGTATAGGTGCCAGCTGCAGCACTGGAAATCCGGATACCAGTTACACCCGTATCACTGCTGTCGGCTATTGCGTCACTATTAGCAAGATCGACCGCATTACCATAACCAGTCAAAAGCGATTGGCCATTATAAGTAGTCGACTTAGCAATACGGGTTATCTCTTCAGTAAGCTGGCCGAACTCAGCCTGGATCGACTCCCGGTTCTCATCAGTAACGGTACTCGACGCAGACTGCACCGCCAATTCGCGCATACGCACCAAGATCGCATTGACCTCATTGAGCGAACCCTCAGCAACCTGAATAAGATTAGTGGCCTGTTCGGCGTTTCTCACACTCATTTTCAAGCCGCTGACCTCTGCCCGCATATCCTCTCGGATCGATAGGCCGGCAGCATCATCGGCAGCCCTGATAACTCTCAATCCCGAAGACAAACGCTCCAACCGAGTCGTCAATTCGCGATTATTCACCGTCAGATGTCGCTTTGCATTGAGAGCAGAAATATTGTTATTAACTCGAAGCGCCATTATAGTCGAACCTCCTTGTTTGTCGTGCTAATAAAAGGCATCCATGCCTAGTTTTTCGCCCCGTTCCCCAACGGAGCTTATATCCGATCGATTTAAATAGTACTGAACCCTTAAGCCAACTTACGCCTGTCCACCTCCTTATTAGTGCCAAAGCTCTCACAGCCAGATAATTTCTTTTATAAAGATCTTATCGGCATCTACAATAACGATCTTTAATCTTTTTAAAATAGCCAGAATTCCGCCTTTAGCCGGTAGCCGATGCTGACACTTCCCAAAACCGGAAAAATTAGACTCCTACTGAACCAAAAGACCCAATGCCTGCTGCGGAGCAGAATTAGCCTGGGCGAGCATAGCCGTAGCCGCCTGAGTCAAAATCTGAGAGCGGGTGAACTGCGTCACTTCTATCGCCATATCGGCATCGCGAACTGCCGATTCGGAGTGAACAGTATTTTCAAGAGAATTATCCGAAGAATTGATAGCGCGCTGCAAGCGATTCATAACCGCTCCCAGATCACCTCGCACCGAACCGACATTCTTGATCGCCTGGTCGAGTTGAGTAATCGCATCTCGAGCACCGGCCTGCGAAGAGGCCGATACAGTGCCCAAGTTGAGCATATCGCCACTGGCGTTCATATCGGCAATACTCACATCGATACGATCTTCGGCCGCGCTAGTAGCACCGACTTGAAATGATCCTCCGGTCCCTTCGCTGACGACGAGAGTCTTGCCATCCAGATCGCCAATAGCATAACTCCCATTTGTATCACTAACTCCATCGCCGGCAACGGTGAGACTGATCCCCAAACGATCAAAATCGATCACCATACTCGTCCCGGCCGCCACCTCATTACCATCGAGTCTCGTATTGATATTAACAGTCTGAGAGACCGTGCCATTGCCGATCGAAATCGTCCCATCAACAGCACTGTCTTCCAGGGTGTACGTTCCCGCAGGAACCCCGGACAAGGAAACATTGGTCACGCCAGTTTCTCCAGCCGGGTCCATTGCTGTAGAATTAGTCTCATCTATCACATTGCCAAAACCGCGGAGCAGAATTTGGTCGTTGTATACCGCCGTTTCGGCAATCCCATCAACGTATTGTTTGAGATGGGTCATTTCTGCTTCCACCGACTCGCGATTGAGGTCGGACATCGTACTGGAAGATGCTTGTACCGCCAATTCACGCATCCTAATCAACATGGCATTGACTTCGTTTAGAGCTCCATCCGCAACCTGAACCATATGAGCTCCCATTTCTGCGTTGCGCACCCCCGTGGTAAGTCCCGAGGCCTGAGCACGTAACCCTTCGGTTATAGAGATTCCTGCGGCATCGTCCGCAGAACCTTTGATGCGCACCCCCGACGAAAGTCGCTCAAGCCGCGTACCTAAGTCGGCTATATTGGCCCGCATCGTTTTTGCCGCATTCAAAGCGGCTATATTTGTATTGACTCGAAGAGCCATACCAAAACCTCCTTGTTTGGTGACACTTCCCTGGTAGAATCCATTCTACCATTTTTTCAAAACCTTGAACTATCATGTGATATCAATAGATACTACTTGATTTATCGACTTGTATTTACAAGCCTTTAGCTTTTTGTGATCCTTATTGCAGCAACTGCAATGCACTCTGCGGCAACGAATTAGCTTGGGCAATCATCGCAGTGGAGGCCTGAGTCAAAATCTGAGCTCGCGTAAAGTTCGAGATTTCCTCAGCAACATCCGCATCGCGAATCGCCGATTCCGCCGCACTCAAGTTCTCAATCGCGTTTTCAAGATTGTTGCTGGTAAATTGCAAGCGGTTCTGAATAGCACCCAGATCGCCCCGCTGCCGGGTCACCACGAGAATCGCCGAATCGACGCGCGAAATCACACTTCTTGCACTTTCGAGATTAGCGACCGAGAGCCCGGTCAAATTCAATTCCGGGCCACTGGCACGCATATCACCGATATTGACGGCAATCCGATGAGCAGAATCATTATTGGGTCCGACCTGCAAGATACCACCGTCCGATTCAGTGACGTAGATTCTTTTGCCATCGAGTCGACCATCGGTATAGAAATTAGCCGGAGTCAGCCCGAGAGCCCCCTCGGGCACTTCCAGCAGCGTCTGACCATTGACAAAGACCTGAATTTCGTTTACCCCCCCTACCTCTTCAACGCTCGCCTGACCCGGCGGGTCCGAAGCAGACAGAACCGCATTCAGATCTTCCGCAATATCTTCAAGGTCCTGGCCCGCACTAATTGGGACAACTTCTTCGCCGATATATATATTGACGTCAACGATTGGACTATCGCGGGTTTTGAAGGTATCCGTATAATCCACATCGGGACCGACCAAGGTCGCCTGAACCCCCAAACGATCAAAATTAGCGATAAAGGTAGTACCGGTAGCCACCATAGCCCCGGTGCCGTCGCGGTCGAGCGGCGAGCCAACATCGATCGACTGCATGAGTACCGTACCATCCTCCTGGGTGATACTCAGCGTAATCTGGTTATCACCTGTATCATCATCGGTGAATGTATAGGTCCCTTGTACTGCGCCCGAGATATTTATTTCCTTAACACCGGAAAAACCATCGAGCGCCGTAGTCACGGTACGAGTCTGCGAAACCGAGTTGCCAAAACCCGTTAGCAGGATCTGGTCGTTATAGGTCGTAGAGAGAGCAATACGGTCAATTTCAGAACTCAATTGGTTGAATTCAGCCGAAAGACCTTCGCGGTTGGAGTCGTTAATCGTCGAGTTGGCCGACTGTACAGCGAGCTCGCGCATGCGAAGCAACATGCTGCTGACCTCGTTGAGCGATCCTTCCGCCAACTGGATCAGATTCATACCCTGCTCGGCATTGCTAGCCCCCTGACGAAGACCCAATATCGACGATCGCATACCCTCAGAGACCGAGAGTCCTGCAGCATCATCGGCACCTCTGTTGATCCGGAGACCAGATGAAAGTCGTTCTACGCGTTTGGCAAAATCGGCACTATTCTGGTTCAAGTAGCGCCGCGCGTTAATTGATGCAATATTATTACCGAGGCGTATCGGCATGGTGAACCTCCTTGGTCGCCGGACTGTCTGGGCCTTCCTTAGCTAGACCCTCAGATTTCGAACCGGCATGCTATATGGATTCGAAAATAATTCTACTCGCTGTTTAGCAAGCACCATGCCAAAATTTTTTAAAACTACAACAGAGAGAATTCAATTAGCTATTTTTAAACAACTTAACACTTTATTTGTTTTGTTTTTTTTCGCGCTAACACAAGGAATTCAAAGCCAAAAAAGAAGAACGAGAAAAATTTGGAAGACTCGAGGGAAGCTTTTACCCGCAGTTAACCACCTTAAAAGCGGATCTTATACATTGTATTGAGGGGTTGAGATTTAGATACATGCGGTCACAGACCGCAAATTCGCCAGAAAGACTAGCGCAAAAAGACTGACAAAGACTTCAGGACTAGCCCATACCGCAACCCGCAGAAAAAGCAGGCCTCAATCGACACCCCAAGATCGAAGCCCGTTCAGACCGACCTCCCCATCTGCACCGAATTCGGACCGGGCACTACCTGTCCACTCCGCGCATAACACTCGCGAGCCGCTTCCTCCACCCCAAGTTGCTGATAACAATCGCCTAAACACTTGAATGCCGCACCATCCCGAGGCGAAACCAATAACACGGACTCGAGTTGGGACACGGCTTTCCAAAAATTACCCTCCAGATAGAAGACCTCAGCCAGTCTTTGCCGGGCCTCTAATAAATCCCGATCCCAGAGGATCGCTGCTGAAAGGGTTAATTCGGCACATTTAGTCAACCCCCGTTTAAGCAGTACCTCTCCTAGCCCCAGTGCAGCACGTGCGGCCCGCCTTGGGGTATCGAGATCTCCAGGACGGCGCTCGAACTCGCTAAAATTCCCAGCTACCGCTTCGAAGAGTTCGGCTCCAGCAGCGAAATCTTCCTGCTGTACCCGCACCACCATCAACCCCAAATCGATATCGACCAGACCCGCCTGACGTTCGCGGACCTGCGCAAAGAAATCCCCGGCTTCTACAAACCGATCCAATTCCAAATAGAGATGAGCGAGATTCGCCTGAGCCTCCACCCCTGCGACATCGCAAGCCGCTGCGGAACGATAGAATCTTTCGGCCTGCTCGAATTCACCCCGATGCTTGGCGATATAGCCGAGATTGAGCAGTGCCGGGGCACAATCAGCCTGTACCGCCAGCGTAGACCTAAATAAGGCCTCCGCCTGATCTATATCGCTCGCCTCCAAATACCATACGCCTTTATTGAATAGATGTTGCGAATTCTCCGGATCGATCACCAATGCCTCTTCCAAGACTCCCAATCCCTCTTCTTTCCGGTCTAATCCAATGAACATATTGGCTAGATTGCCCAGCGCTTCACTGCGACGAGCTACCGGCACTTCTGCCGCTCGACGGTAGGCCGTCTCGGCCTCCTGCCATCGTTCGAGCGCCTGGGCAGCCTGCCCACAGATGAGTTGAGCTGCGTAGCGGATTTCCTCATTGTCAATTGGGAAAAAAGTCTTCTGGCCATCCAGCTCTACCGTAGCACGGCCATAATTCAACGCCTCATCCCACTCACTAAGACGAGCATGCACTTCGGCCAGCGAAAGCCTGGTCAGGATATACTCGGAATCAACGGCTTCGGCTCGAAGAATTTCTTTCTTTGCCCGTTCGAACTCGCCCATCTTCATCAAAGTCCGTCCGCAAAAAAGCAATGCTGTAGCATAGATGATCCAGTTGCGATCCTGCCTACAGGTACTCTCATCAGCAATACTGCGATAGGCCGCCTCGGCCTCGACCAGCCGCTCGCTCGAATAGTAGGTCAGTGCCACGTGTGAACGGGTCATATAATCTTCCGGGTGGTCGACGAGCCAGCGCTCCATAATGCCCAGATAGCGTTCCTTTTTCGCCTGGACGATCTCCGGGGAGGTATAACCGGTGTGCACTACGCGGAGATCAGTAGATACCATCTCGATACCCAATCGATCCAGAGAAGGGGTAACCTGTTCGTGGATCGGCAACTCAAACTCGACTCCGGGCAATTTGGGGAAGAGCCGCATCTGCAAACAGGACACGGACTCATACCCTTGATCATCGAGCACAAAGAAATAGCTTTTGCGGCCCCCCGTATCGACCAGCCGGCGGATCTCGGCATGACATTCCCTCGGCAGGATATCGTCGGCATCCAGCCAGAGGACAAAGTCGCCAGTGGCCAGTGCGAGCGAGGCATTGCGCGCGGCCGCGAAATCGTCGCACCAAGTAAAATGTCCGATCTTAGCACCGTACCCCTCAGCCAGCGCTACCGTTCCATCGCTCGAACCCGTATCAACCACGACCATCTCGTCGACTAATCCCTGTACGCTCTCGAGACAGCGACCGAGCCGTTCTTCCTCGTCGCGGACAATCATGCAAAGTGTCAGCCGGTGGACACCTTCAAGCGGTTGTACAGGCGAAAATCCCGCAGAGTCCGTCGCGGGTTCGACCTTACTATTTATATAGAGTCCGGTCCCGGAACCACTCTGCCGGAGGAGGTTGAGCGCTTGAGCAGCCTCTCTCCGTTCCGGAGCAACCTCGAGAGCGCAAAGGAAAGCCGCTTCGGCATCGCCCGTCCGCCCCAAACCATGCAGTGCCTGTCCGATAAAAAAATGCAGCGAATAGTCTATCGCCAGTGGGTCCAAAGATATTCGGGTATCGAGATCTCCCTTTTGACCGGCTTGCAAATACGCCAGTGCTTGCTCATAACGGCCCAACTTGACATGGCAATCACCCAGCGAAAGCAGGGTCAGCTTATCGTCGGGCGCGAGCTCATAGGCAATATCCAGCGGCCCGATAGCTTCCTCATAGCGCTCCTCCTCGAGAAAACATCGTCCAGCTAAGGTCGCGGCTGACCTGCGTAAATGGACAGGTTCAACCGCCTGTGCCTCGACAGCGAGAATTTGTGCGAAGTACTGGCGAGCGGACTCGCGCTGGCCAGAGGAGTACAGCCTCTGACCCGTGCGAAAACAGGCCTCAATATCACGATTCACACCCCAATCTTTTTCGATAAACCCGTAGTGATGTACCGGAACCGAACAATCGCCGATAGTCAATCCCGCCCGCATGAGGCACGGCTCAACCGACTCGTGGACAGCACCTTCGAAACGCACTCCGCGCCGATTGCGCCAAAGGCGCACTTTGGTCGTCGGGAAATATCCCGGATACCCTTTCTCTTCTTTGGCCAACCCCTGACAGGAAACCCAATCGGTGCGATCGGTGCGATTAGCCTCTTTGCAGTAGTTGTAGATAGGCATGCGATACGCATCGGCATCGGCATCGGCAAGCAAGGCCTTCAGACGAACGCGGTCTTCCAGTGCCAGTACTTCATCGCAATCCAGGACCAGTATCCATTTTGCCCGAGCCAGATCCAGCGAGCGGTTCCGCGCCTGGGCAAAGTCACCCTGCCACGCCTGGCGAACAACCTGCGCGCCATAGCGACGACCAACCGCAACCGTATCATCACATGAACCGGTATCGACGATCACCACCTCATCGACCCATCCGGCGACACTCTGCAGACACCGCTCCAGTAACACCGCTTCGTCTCTGGCAATCATACAGAGCGCAATCAGTGGCTGTGAACGATGCCCCTTCTTCTTGCGCTTGGCCTTATTTTTCTTACTCACCTATTTTCTCCAGTATAGTACGTGCCACCCGACATTGTGGATCGAACGCCAGAAGTCGCGCAGCCAATTCGCCTGCTGCCGCCAGGTCGCCCTTGGCTATGAGCAAATCAGCTAGTGCTGATATCACCTCTATATCGCGTGGATTATGGTCCAGGTAATCCTGCAAAAGGGCAATTCCCGCAGCCTCATTGCCCGCCTGGGCTTGCATAATACCCGTATTGACGATCACGTCGCGATTATCGGGTTCGAGTGCGACTGCCCGTTCCAAATAGTCGATCGCATCCTGCTGCCGACCCTGCTCCCATTCGAGCACGGCCAGATTGACCAGAATTTCGACATAGGAGGGGTTGAGCATATGGGCTCTTTGCAAACTGGCCCGCCCTGCTTCCACCTGTCCGGCCTGATACCGGGCAAGCCCCAAATACTTATGAGCCTGGAATGAGGCCTGGTCCAGTTTTACTAGCTGCTCCAGTTGTTTAGCGGCCTCCAGCGGCTTACCCACTTCCATCAGCATTGCAGCCAAAACCACGATAGACTCGACGAAATCCCCCTTCGCCGCTACGGAGTTTCTATAAGCGTCAAGAGCAACATCATTGTCACCCATAGCACGCATCCGATCCCCCTCGACCAGAGAGCGAACCGACTCAAACTCATCCTCATAAATACCACTACCCGGGCAGAATTCTCCCTCGACCACACATTCCAGCACCCGGACTATCTGTCCCCCCTGACGTCCGATCTTGCGCCCGGCTTCTGAGAGCACTGCTTCGGAACGGAAACGGGAGTCAAAACCTCCGACCGCCTGGAGAGCTTGCTGACGAAAAACGAGCAATCCCCCGTCAGGGATTTCCAACTCTTCGATACCACTACCCCGAACCGCACCAGCAGCTGAGGGTACTGCGAGAGCAATCTTAGGTTCACGCCGCAGACAATCTATGAGTTGGTGCACAACTGCGGAATTGAAACCCACTCCCTGAGCAATGATCACCATAAACTCACCCCGAGCATCCTGCCGCACCGCCTCAAGTTGCTCACCCAATGCCAGATCGGCCCTCAATTGGACGTCGTAACGGGGCCCATCGATACCCGACCCTTCAGCGGCTGCTTTAACCACCTCATCAGCGACAGATCCAAGAACTACGATGGTCCCATCTGCAAACCCGGCATCGGTGGAACGACTCGGCAACGATATATCCAGGGCTTGGAAGAATTCGACAGATGCCGGCTCTGCACACGGCTCAACTTCAACCTCACCTGGCAAACACTCCCGGGTATCAAAACACTCCTGCCATCGCTCGGCAAGGCGCTGTAAATTTTCCTTCACCCGCTCGTAGCGACCTCTGCTGCTCTCCTTGTGATATTCGACCACACTAGCCGGGCAATAGGCAACCCGCCAACCGCGCGTGCGTGCACGTAGACACAAATCCACGCCTTCAACTCCATCCTGTTCCCGGACCTCAAATCCGCCCATTGCTGCAAAAAACTCTCGACGCACCAGCATACAGGATCCAGGTACCATATCGCAGTCGCGTGCCGTATTAACATCCAGATCATCGGCGATAACTGCTGAAGATACGGGTTCGAAACTCCCGTTGACAAACTCGAATCCAGCATGCCGCACCAGGTCCATTTCGGCACAGACCACCTCGGCCCCGACAATTCCGATCGAAGGGTCGGAATCAGCCAGGCGAACCATTGCGTCCAACCAACCAGGCTGCGGTATCACATCGTTGTCGAGAAAGAGCAGATATTCCCCCAACGCGATATCAGCCGCTTGATTATTGGCTCGCGCAAATCCGAGATTCTCTTCGTTGTGTAGTACCCGGAGGTCGCCTTCGAAGGCATGGAGCAGATAGTGAGTCCAATCACTTGAACCATTATTTACGACAATTACTTCGTAGTCTGTATCAACACCGCTGTTTTCCACTAGAGCCAAAAGACACTCCTCCGTAGACTCCGCTTCATTGCATGCCGATATAGCGATACTGACACGAGGCGGAGTTTCACCAAAAGACGTTTGAGCGACTACCTTACCGCTCATACATTCA
>PBMZ01000089.1 GCA_002722955.1 Planctomycetaceae bacterium
AGGACGAACGACTGGTCCGTTTTCTATGCCGGGATGACCATAAAGCGAAGGGACGGGATTGAACTGTCCCGAATGACGTTCGATTTCCGCCACAAGTCGTTCGTCACACTGTTTTCGCGAAAAACAACGGGATTCGCAGTCCGAGATTGCCATCTTGGAAAACAAAATGCCGGACAGCCGTCCCGAGGTCCATCACACTTTCCCTTTCGGTTGCCGCAGCCGGTAACTCTTGCTGTGATCTCGACCACTTCCGCCTGCAGTAAGAACCGATCGAGAATTCGCCGCATCTTCGATCTCTACGCGTATAACGGGGACACGCTGAATGTCGCCTTTTCGTATTCCTGAACATCCACGATGACATCACTTAGATAAGAAGAAGGCGCAATTGAAATGCGACAGTCTCTGTTAGTTCTCCTATTAGCATTCGCTGAGCCTCACAGCGGCCAGGGCCAGCAACCGTCAGACGTGAGCTACAAGGCAATCGTCTCGCAGGCGGACTTTGAGTACCAGGCTCCGGCGAAGAATTCGCTCCGTGGGCAGCCGATTGGGAACGGCCGGATGGGGACACTGGTCTGGACAACGCCTTCAGCAGTTCATTTACAGATCAATCGTAACGACGTCTTCGCGGTCAACCGAAACCACGCGGGCGCTCAGTCTAGCGCGACGGACTACTGTGGTGGCTGTGCGAGCGTGGTTGTTGATGTGGGCGGGACGCCGCTCGCGGCCAGCGAAGATTTTAGACAACGGCTCTCGCTTTATGATGCTGAGGCGCATGTCGCGGGCGACGCGATCCGCATACGCTGCTTTGTCGCCTCGCATGCGGATGTGCTGGTATTGGAAATCGACGACCGCCGGGACAAGCCGCGGCCTATCCGCGTGACGCTATCAATGTGGCGAGCGCCGGAAGTCGTCACGGGTAAGCACTCGGCGCGATACCGGTTTTCAAAGTCAAATGGCGACGTGGCGGTCGTACAGACGTTTGAGAAAAGGGAACACCACAGCGAATCGGCCGTTGCGATCCGTGTCCAGGACGGGCGATCACAGATTCAACAAATTGATGAGCGAACTCGTGTACTTGTCGCGCCAGCCAAGCGGGGTAAGCGAACCGTTTTCATCGCGAGCGCGGGATCACTCGGCGATCGAAGAGCAAATGTGCGAAACGACGCATTCGCGATTCTGCAATCCGTCAAACAACAAACATACGCCCAATTGAGGGCAGAGCATCTAACTTGGTGGCACGCCTTCTGGGGACGGACGTTCGTCTCTCTGGAGAGCGAAGACGGCGCGGCCCAGGCAGCTCAGAATTGGCGTACTCGGCACTTGTATTACATGGGCAGTTCGTCACGTGGACCGCTCCCGCCGAAATGGAATGGGTCGCTGTTCGCCACCACCGGAGACAATCGACAGTGGGGATCACAGTTCTGGGTCTGGACGACCGAGATGCTCTACTTTCCGTTGGCGAAGGCCGATGCCATCGACCTGATGGATCCGTATTTCGATATGTACGTCGGTCAGTTGCCCAGGGCCAAGGAAGCTGCTCGCCAGCGTTGGGGCTCGCGCGGCGCCTACTACCCGGAAACGACGGCGTTCGATGGTCCGACAGTTCTCCCCGATGACGTGGCGACCGAATTTCGCGATGTGCTGCTCGGCCGAAAGAAACACACTGAATTATCGCAACGAGCGCAGGATCTCTTGCGATTCGACAGCCATTTGCGAGTGGTGGCATTTGCCCCACGGAAAGGTCGATATACCTGGATCAGTCATGTCGCTTCCTCGGGCAGCGAGTTGGCCGTCCAGGCTTGGTGGCGCTATCGATACACGGGCGATACGAAGTGGCTCCGCACTCATGCGTATCCGCTTTTGCGTGGGACGGTCGAGTTTTATCGCGGCCTGGTGAAGAAGGCAGAGGACGGTCGTTACCACATATCGGGAACGCACGCCCACGAGGACTTCTGGGGTGTGAAAAACAGCATCATGGATCTGGCCGCCATTCGCGGCACGGCGCCACTGGCCATTCGCAGTGCCGAGATTCTGAATGTCGACGCCGACCTGCGTTCCAGGTGGCAGGAGCTGTTGGACAATCTGGCTCCGTATCCGATGGGTCGAGATCCAGAAGCGAAAGCACTGGCCGGCGCCGCGTTGGCGGAAGATGTTTGGGCCGCCGGCTACCTGGGCGATGTGAACGGCCAGCACAACCCGGAAGATGTTTGGCTCAACCCCGTGTTTCCATTCGAAGACTGGACCCTGGAAACGCGCAATACCAAGGTCGACAAGATCGTGCAAAAGACGCTCGACCTGGCGCCTCGACATAACTCGGTCCTCAAGGGGGCCAAGCTTTCCACGGCAATCCGAACACCAATTGCAGTGGTCCGAGCGGGACGGGGTGAGAATCTGCCGGCCATGCTGGCCAGTTACTATGCGGCGTTTTCTCCGTTGCCGAATGGAATGAGTCAATTTGAAGGCCCGACGGCGCCCTCAGTGGAACACCTGGGACTACTCACGACAACGTTGCAGGATGCGTTGATCCAGAGCGTATCTCCGCGGCCGGGGGATCCCGAAATCATTCACGTGTTTCCCGCGTGGCCAAAGCAGTGGCAGGCATCGTTCCGCCTGCTCGTGAGAGGTGGCTTTCTGGTCTCCTGCTCCATCCGCGACGATAAGGTCACGTCAATGGAAATCGAGTCGCGCGGAGGCGAGGCGTGTCGGCTTCGCAACCCGTGGGGAAGGCCTTGCGACGTCATCGAAACCAATGGCAACGTTCAGGTCGTGTCCGGCGATGTGCTGAGGTTTGACACGGCCCCCGGCAAAATCTATCGCGTCGTTCCTCATACGGGTGCAAGACAATGATTTCAGAAACTCGTTTACCATTCTCGATTGCTGTTCATCCACGGATCTTATTAAGGGGTCAGCTAGGACTGGGTCAGGACTCTTTGTTTGGCGGTTATTGAGAAACAAAGAGTCCTAGTATCTTAGCAAAGCGGTCTGCTACGAGTAGATTTCTGATATTGATTAGCATTCGCAAGGAGGTGCATCTTGATGCGAATGGCGGGCTTGTAGGCCGTCGCCGCTTCAAAGCGAAAAGATAAGACGTGGAAAAAGCTGCAAGAGTTGTGGTCGAGAATAAAACACTCCGATGACTCTTCGAATTGACTGTTTCTCTTAACGGCGGAAACACGACTTTCACACGCAGAGTATCGTCCGTTGATCTTAGCTACAAGGCGACAACAGTAACCGAGTACGTCACATCGCGGTCAATCACCGTCTGATTCAATTGCTTTAGAAATACGACTCTTGATACGTAATTCGTCGTCGGTCACTTCGCCGTCTGCTTTCATAACCCGTTCAAGACAAGATACCAAAGCCTCTTGCTGGCGTAGTGAATTGATCGTCGACACACGCGAACAAACGTCATCAACAACACTGATAAACCCGACTTCCTTGGCACGTGAACAATACGAACGCATTTTCAACTCGGTTTCGTCGCTGCTCCACGGTGCTTTTATTCGCACCATTAACTCGTGTACTTTCTTGCGTTCCGACTTTGACGCTTGGCCGTCCGCGAACATCATGCAACAGAGTGCATCCAATACAATTGAGCATACCTCTTGCCGGCGAGCTTCTCGCCTCGCAGCTGCCTCAAGATGCCGCTGTTCGGCAACTTTAACAACTGGCTTTCGAGCCAAGTCCTGAATATCAGATACTTGCCCAGGCACGAACGCTGCACTTTTCTGATTTGATACGAATAGGCAAATCGTTAAGCCGGCGCCACTAAGTGCTAGCGTACCGTATTCGATAAGTGGGATCTCAGTATTATTGTTGAATCGTTTGTCTGGAGAACCATCATTGTTCACAAAACGATATGTCTGACCAACTACCCTTGAATCGGACGAGACGCGAGCTGATCCGCGAGCTTGCGTGACTTCTCGGTCCGACGAAACTTGCAATTTTGCATAGCTGATGCCGCCCATTTGAGCACCATCGTATACGAGGACGTGATCGGGCATGAAAAACAAGTCTTTGTTGAAGGCTCGCAAGTGCCATACATCAAACTCCAAGTCCAACAATGGCGGGCGTGATCGTGTCAATTGCACTGTTTTCAAATCGGGAAAGCTTGCTGCCCCGCCAGTGTAACGCGTGTCTTCAAAGTGACGTCTGCCTGTGTTCAAGAGAACTTGTTGACTTGAGTCGAGTTGCTTAAGTCCTACGTTCAAAGCCTCAAAAGCGACCTTGCCTTTTCCAGTGATATTGTACGTGAAGTGCACATCTTTCCGTGACCGATCAAGATGCCAAGTGTTGACAAGCGCGAAGGCAACACCGGGTACAACGAGTATTGTGCTGAAAAGAAACGCCAACGTTGGCAAGCTGCTATTAACGATCAGGACGGCCCATATTACAACGCCAATTCCAATGACGCCGGCGGTAATTGGAAACACCGAGACTTTTTTCCGCCGTTCTTCCATATCGCGGATAATCGCAAGAAGATCGGTATCCAAACAAACTTCATCATGATCAATCGACTCTACATGCTTCAGATTCGATTGACCGCGTGCACGCGTCGATCCATCAAGAGCGGCACTTGTTTGTCGCTTTTGCTTTTCTTCGAACGATATCGCCCGTACCTTTTTATCCGACATCAGATCGAGATAAGAGAAACCATTGTCACCAACCGCAACCTCATATTGGCTGGAATCATCTTCAACCAGGTTCAAATGATCAAGAAACGAGAACAGAGCCATCAATGTACCTCAGATCGAATCGCTCTTACGAGAATTACAGGCTCTACAGAGCAATTGAAGGTTGTCCACAGACGTTGCGCCACCCTTTGAATGTGGAATGATATGGTCGAATTCCAAATACTCGGTGGCGCCGCAAATGACACATTGGCCATTGTCTCGATACCAGACCTCGCTACGAACTTCGGCTGGAATGTAACGCGAGTCACGTTTGCGATCACTTTCCAGCCCTTTAGCTTTGCGAACTAGAAATCGGATTGCCTCTTGCAATTCAAACAGCAGTCCTGGATCGTAGCGTTTCGGACGATAGGCCCCGCTTCCGGCTCCTTGAGACACTGATATTGTGAGTTTGGAGCGTTTCTGAACTTCAAAATTCACTTCTAGAAGATTGCGATAACGGATTTCATGTGAGCGCCGAAGCCCCACAAACCTCATTCGCATGCTTCCAACGAACAATGTGCCGCTCTGTCTCTTGATTTTCCCACCAGTTGGCGATTCAAGGGTAATCGGAACGGAGTAGTGCAGTTTTTCTCCAGCCTCGAGAATCAAGTCCTGAGATTCGATCACTGGTAGGTCGCCATTTCGAATCGCGAAGACTCGTTCATAGAGGTCTAAGTCCATTAGGCATGGCTTAAGAAGGTCTTCGGCGTTCAGGTATTCAGCGACTGCGCGGATGTGGTCTCGGTCACTTTCCCGGATTTCACCTTGCGCCTTTATTGAAGCCAAGGTCGTTGACAGGATTTCGCGTTTGTTCGGAACAGACACCGACTTTAGTTGCTTGTGGGTCAACCCAAGACGCCTTGCCGTAATTGCCAAATCGCGCATTTCTTCTGCGGTCAGGTTACCGTCACGCAAAGCGTCTGAAAGCTGAAATGAGTAGAAGGCAAGTGCCTGTTCTGAGATTGCTTTATTGATATCACGCTTGTGAAGTCCAAACACGCTTTTCAACTCATCAAGTTCTGCAATCTCGCTCTGGTCAAGTACACCGTCTGATACAACGTCCCGAAACTTCCGCTTGTAAACTGCAAGCCCAACACGATATGTAAGTTGAGCAACTGTCTCGTCGTCAAGCTCAAGAATACGTTGCAAGGAGTTTAGGTAGCGTTGCTCATCCGCAGTTATCTGCGAGTCTTTCGCGCATCGATAATAGGCTTTGGCAAAGACGGCAGATACTCCGGCAGCGAGTTCTTGCTCAGTGTAGTTCGGCGATCCGAGAGTCGCCGCTATGAAACCGGAAGGAATGGTTTCAATATCTTGATTCGCATTTAAGGCCAATAGCAGACTTTGCTGAATCTGCGCGCCTTGCATCGATTCAGTTGACATTTGAAGTCACTTGGAATTAATACAGAAAGATCGCAATCACTGGGCGTTATTGTACGCTTGACCCCATCGCGGCGAAAGCGACCACTAACGTTTAAGACGAGTTAGAATGACGTTTAGTGACCATGACCAATGCCGCCGCCGGCTCGCCATGAGGTGGGGCAACAACAATGCAAAGCTTTCGTGTTGAATAACAACCCCACTTGCTAACTAACCAGCCCACCAAACGCTAATAGCGACCAACCGCTTCGTGAGGAAAACAATCCATAACCAAACGACAACTGCCACTCGTCACGCTGATACTTATTTTCGTTACAGCGCGGATGTCAGTCGCTGCGGGGGACTCACCCGCCGAAGGCAATTTAGAGGCGTTCCTTGGCGATTCTCGGCTGAATGTAACGCCGGTATTCAAGGAGGGCCGGTTCCCCAATGTCGTCGTCACAATGGGCCAGGGGTCAGGCCTCTTTAGTTGAAGTGACCATCACCGCGCCCGCGGCGCCTCGCGGAACATCTTTGCCCGCGGCCACTCGTTGCGCGGTCGCTTGAGCAATTTGTCCAGGCGGTCGTGAGCCGCGCGGATTGCGTTGAGGTAGTCCATCGCCGTTGTGCCTTTGGCTCGGCCGTACGGCGACTGGAATGCCTGGGGGTCATCTTTGCCGACGCGAGTCAGCAGCGCCGTGCCGTACCACGCCCACCAGCCGTCCGTGTGCAGAGCCGCCGCGACCAGGTTGTCCGACAGTGTCTGCGGGTCCTGGTACCAGAGCATGTGGCCGCTCACGTAGAGCGCCGGAAGCCCGCCCTCGTCGATCCGCCGGAGGTAGTCGACCGTCCGCGATTCCGGACCGTGCGTGTACTCCCGCTCGGACCAGATGAGCACCGGCCGGCCCGGCGTCCCCAAACCGTGAGTCATCCCGTTGAGGTACCCGACGAACGGAGCGTAGGCGAACAGGAAGTCGGGGTTCACGGCCCGGCAGCGGGCACGGAGTCTGTCGAAAAGCTGGATCAACGTCTGCTGCTGATGACGGGCGTAATGCTCGACGGCATCGTTGGCGGCGATCCACTCGCCGCGATCCTCCGCCGCAATGTGCTTCGCATGATGCTCCGGATTCGTGCTCGCGACCTTCAGGTAGCTGCGGAAGCAGGAATCGCAGTAGCAGGCGCCGGGATAGCGCGAGCTGTCCGACTCGTACATCTCCGTGTCGAACGTGAAGCCGTCCGCCCCCAGTTCGGCACAGCGAACCGCCCAGCGGCCGACGTGCCGCTCGATGTAGCTCGGCTGGGCCGGGCAGCACGACGAGTCGTGCTCGACACCGTTGGCCTGGCGGAACTTCCGGTACGGTTCCTCGTGCGTGCTTCCGAACTGCCACTTGCCCAGCAGCAGCATCTTGTGCCGGTGAGCCTCGGCCACGTTCCGCTTGATGCGATCGGCCAGTTGCGGAGCGGTCGAACGGTTCTTCAGGTCGACGCCGTTGGAAACCACGACCGTGTTGAATCCGGCGTCGGCCAGCGCCTTGCCTTTCGTCATTCCGGTCTCGCCAAACGGGTCGTCCAGGTCGCCGCCGATCCAGATGCCACGGATGCGTCGCCGCCGCAGCTCCTGCCACCGCAGCGCGAGTTCCTTGACCGGCTCCCGCGCGATGACCACAGGCTTCAGTTCCAGACGCGGCGCGACCGGAGTGTCGCCGGTGAGCGGTCGGCCCAGGACTTCGATCTCGCCGAGGCTCAGCACGGACGTGATCCCGCCCAGGCCCGACAGATACGCATGCACGCGGACGCGACGTCCAGCGACGTTCAGCCCGCCGGCGGGGATGACGTACGGCTGCGGCGCTTCGTCGGTCGGCCACCACACCGGGACCAGCGGCTTCGACGGCACGGACCAGTCCCGCTGATCGGCACTCGGGCTGATCGCCAGCGTGACCTCGTGCACATGCCCCGTCGCGGACCCTTGCCCGCCAGGCATCCAGATGTGGACAGCGTCGATGTGGTAGGCGTCGCCCAGGTCGAGCGTCGCGGTAACTTCGATGTGCTGATGCGGTCGCGTGGCGATGCGGATGCCCGATCTGCGTTTGCCGTCGATCAGATTCGCCGGTTTGCCTTCGGTGACGTCGTGGCTCGTTTCGAACTGGATTGTTGCTTCGCCTGAAAGCCGCACGGCACCCTTCGGCACGGCGGCCTTCGGAGGTTTCACCGTCTTCGCGTGAGGCCTCGCGCGGATCAGCCCGCGACGTTCAGAGTCGACCGGACCGTCGCCCCACACCTCGATCTCCGTCACACCGACCCACTGGTTGCTGCCCCTGATGCGGAACCGCAGCGCCTCGCAGCGGACGTCCTCCAGCTCGAACGTCGTTTCGCGAGGCGATTTCTCGACCGGATCCCGCGAGCGATGGACGAAGTTGCGACCGAGCTCGCGCCACTCGCCCTTCCCGCGCACACCGAGCCGCACGGACTCCGGCCGATAGATCGTGTCCTTTGGAAACGTGACCCGCACGCGGCGCACGGTCGACGGCCCCGGCAGCGTCATCTCGACCTCGATGAACTTACCGGGCTGATTCCAGAACCACGCTGTGTAGACGTTGCTCTTGTCGCTGCGGTCGCCATCGATCAGTTCATCCCCGGAATCGGTGGGCTCAACCAGCGGGCACAGAACAATCCCGTTCTTCACCGCCCGCTCATTCACCCCCGGCTGAATCTGGCCCGAATAGACATAACCGCCCCCGGCGAGCGTGTACGTCGCATTCCGC
Organism: Planctomycetaceae bacterium; assembly: GCA_002722955.1. Classification (GTDB taxonomy): domain Bacteria; phylum Planctomycetota; class Planctomycetia; order Planctomycetales; family Planctomycetaceae. The sequence goes on from PBMZ01000089.1 coordinate 8,795, forward strand.
GACAGCAACGTTCCCACCGAATTCTCCGGTTCGGCGGCGACCAAATGCCCCACCAGCACCCATATACCCGCGATCAGCCCAATCAAGCCCGCGCTGCCTCTGGCCATTACAGAATCTCGGAGCGAGGTCAATGAGCCCATGATTAACGGTCCTTTTGCGGCGTGCGCAGCTTGAGTGTTTTCAGACGAGTCGAGCAACTCAGCGTGTCGATTGTTCGTCTGCGTTTGAATTCTCCCACCAGTTCCACGTTTGGACTTTGGTTCAATATCAAGGAGTCAGAACTCTTTAATTGATTTGACAGCTTCGAGCATTCGGTGGCAGTACATGATTGTAGGTGGTGGCACCGGCACCGCCTTGGGGCCAAAGCAGACACCTACCAGCGGACATTCTACTTTTCGAGCGGGTCAAGAAAACTCCTTGCGATAAACCCTAGTCAGCACGGCCATGGATCTCGATGTCCTGCATCAAGACTCGCGACAAGCGGCCAGATTCGTTGCCTCCAATGTGTAGTTTGCCTGTGAAAGAACTGATATCCATTTCCGGTGCGTAGTCGCTGGTGGCCATCCGCTGGCCATCTTCGTATAGAATCAGTTGTGAAGGCGACCATCTAACCTCGACCGTTTTGGGTTGCCCTTTCTTCCAGATGGATGTCTTGAGCGAACTGTTGCCGCTACCGACAGGAGCGGACTTGATCGCGTATAACGCTCCATGCCCAACAGGCGATTCCGTGCCCACTTCGTTGGTACGGACATGCACGGCCATGGCATAGTTGTCAGCCGAATGCACATAAATGTAAATCTGAAACGTGCCGCCGTGAGTTTTCGAGGCCGTTGAATACAACGTTACCGAACGGTTGAGATCCGAGAAGTCAGTTTCCCAACCAGGCGTAATCGTGAACTTAATGGAACCGGTTGGCTTGATGAGGCCTGCAGGCAAAACAAGCCTTCCTTTGGGGGCATCGGGTTGGTCGAATCCAAATGACAATCCGTTCGATGTTGGTATGACGCCTTCCAAGATATCGGGTTTGACCGTTTTCCTAGTCGCATTGATGAAGTTGCCTCGTTCCAGCTTGGCAAGCAGAGGTAGAGGCACTGCCGATTCTTTGTCGCCCTTCGGCAGACTGGATGCTGTTGTGAATATTTGATCAAGTGTCGCGTTCCAAGCCTTTGACTCCCACCAAGCAGTGCCTTGGGGGAGTTGGCCACAGGGAGTTGCCGTGAATGCATAAACCGTTCCGTGACCGGCTTTCCAACGCGTTAGAATTGGTCCGGCATCTGTTCGGAGTAAGACGTCCGCCCCGGTCTTTGGTTTGCAATGGTGATACCAGGCGACTCGCGCGGTCGAGTCAAACGCGAATTTTTCCGTACCGTAAATACGTTGCGTCCCTGCCTTTGCCTCTCGCAGATCGAACGCCGAAATATGAACGGGCAGCAAGTCCTCTAATAGCGTGTTATCGTAGCCACCGTGTCCGAACGCACGCGGGCCTCCACCGACAAACAGCGTACCGCCACGCAGCACGTATTCTCGCAGATTTTTTCGGCGCACGGCTTTCACCGAATCGGCAGACACATTCAGCAACGCTATCACGTCGTGAGCCATCAATTCATCCACAGTGACCGGAAAGTCGACGGGCAATCGTGCGCGGTCATTTGATAGAATCTCCCAGGAACTGTCGACATCCAGTCCCGCCCGTTTTGCCGCCGCGTCTAATTTGAAGAAATCGTGCCATAAGCCACGAAGGACGTGGATTCTTTTAGTGCTCGTCTTTCGGGCAGGCAACTCGCTGACCGCCAGACTTTTCGCCGCGAACAGGCCGTGGTCGTTGGCTTTAGAAACTTGCTGCAACACGATGGCATCGATCCAAGTCTGGACTCCTCCGTGGAACTCGACGCGGAGGAAATTGCTCGCGCCTTCCTTCAGATCGTGTTCATAGGCAAACTCCTGATACACTCCTGGCTGCTTGAAGTCGTTGCGTTTGATTGTGTTGTTGCCGAATCCACCTTGCAGCGAGAGTACGGTGTCTGACGTTGAATTGTCGGCCACTTTGATGCGAAAGACCGTTCGTATGCGGCCGGGTGCAATGTCTGGTCGCGACAGGGATGGCCCAGACATTACTAGATGCTTGGGTTGTACGAGACCTTGGGGGGCGCACTTTGTGGCTATCCCCAGCAACGCCGAGTCATCCGCTGCAAAACTGGTGCAGAGATCGCCGGTTGCGAACAACGTTACCGGCAATACAACGCGGCCACCGATGGGATCGGGAATTCGATCTTTACCGCGCAGCGAGACTTGCGGAATGACTTCCACGGGGAGGTCCTTGCACGATCCGGAAAATTCTTGAACGATGATCTTCCATGACTTGAGCTGTGGAATTGTCAGCGATGCCGTACTGTTGTATTGCCTGATCCAGTCCTTCGCTTCGGGGTCGAGTATAAACACGCGCTGCGGCGGCGATTTGAAATTCAATCGCACATCATTCAGTGGCGCCGGTTGCTTGTCTGGAGTCGACGTTTGCTTGGTGACGTCGCTTGCCGGCATGTTGACCAAGTGCGAAATAATCTGATAGCGGTCGGTAAGTTGACGTTTATACGTGTATGGTTTCCACCACAGGTCAGAGGTTTCCTTTCCGCTGGCCGTCACACTCAGATAGTCCGCCGGTTTTCGCAACGGTTGAAGTTGCTCGTCATAAAGTAGCTCGCCATACCCCAAGGCAAAGCGATAGTACAGGTCTTGAATATCGCGATAGTTGGGATGTCCAGGATACAGGCCGCTATAAATGTGGCTGGTGCAGGCGAAATTCGTGATGTAGTAATACCGCAGAGAAAAGTCGTTACATGGATAGTGTTGTATATGGTTCATGTGCGCTTGCCCGTAGTGAATGCCGCCGTTTTGATGAACGCGTAACGCGTTGTTGCGTAGCTTGCGGGCACCGATTCGCCAGTTCGACAACAGGTCACCAAACGCGGCCCCCTCCCACAAGATCATGCCGCCGTCGGCGCACGCGGTTCGGTAAGCTTCCGGGTTTCGAGCCCCACCGCGTTCGTAGTTGTCGCCATAGTTAAAGCCAACAGCAAAGTCCGATTTGCGTTGGCGGCAGTAGTCTTTCATCTGCCGCAAGATCCCACGACTAACCGCGTCTGCGCTATCGCCTCGGTTAGGCCGTCGTCCATCAATATCAAAGCCAATCGCGCTCGCCACGTCGCCGATGATCCAGTGTCCGTCAAAACGCACGCCGTCGTAACCAAATTCTCGGCAAGCACCAAGCATCTCGTCACAACCGAACTCGACGAGGTTTGGATTGGCAAAATTCAAATAGATGGGCTCAAACGCCGAAATCTCCGGTTCCGCCTTAAGCGTCACGTGCCATCGTTTTTGCCGTTCGATGTCACGGACTCGCAGGTTGCCACGCATGGCACCGCGGCCATCGTACGACAGCCACTCAGGATGCTGTCTTGCCCAAGCGGTACCTACCCAGCCGCTGGGGGTGGCGTTGTTGTACATCATGATCTTCATGCCAAGCCGATGCGCAGCTTCGATATACGCGCGAATGCCAGCTGTCGACATCCGATACTTGGACTGCATCGTAACCCACTCGTCATGCTCAGGGACGAGGCCGCAAACTTCGCTGGGCAAACCGGCAAAGATCTCGTTCCATGTACCTTTCATGGCGAGCCACTTTTTGGGCCAGAATCCGTCAGGTTTGAACGACCCGACTGTGGACTTCAGCAACTGTCCGCCGTGGTTGCTCTGCTGTCCCAACCGAAAGTGATCCGTGCCCACAGCAAATATGTCGCGTCCTTCTGCGAGCAGCGTGTCGCCATCGAACAGCTGAACCACGAACGCGCAACCCCAGTGTCTATGTGGTGCGGCGAACGTGAGTGTGATTGGCTTTTCGTCGGAAAAGTCCGCGGCCAGTTCTGTAGTACTGTTTGCGGGTTCGATTCGCTGCGACAGTCCATGCTCTAGGTGGCTCTTCAATCGCAATTTCCCGCGCGGTCGATCGCCCTGCTTAATGATCACCGTGGCAACACCGGCTTGTCCTGATCGATACACGACTTTGTCAACATGAACTTCAAGTCCCCATTCAGCCGCTGTCAACGCCGCGGAATCGACAATCCACAACACACCAAAAATGAAACACAAACGAGCAAATCGTACAATGTTGGACAGAACGTTCATCGCAGGTATCCGTGATCTTGAGACGAGCTGACAACGGGGCACTTCATCCATCGCCAAATTTACGAATGACCACATGAAATCGCAATCTTCGTCTGCCGGAATGCCAACGATTCACTGCGCCGCAGGCGGGTGCGGGAGTGTCTTGGCCAAAAGATATTCTCACAGACGGAATGACAGTTCGATTTGCAAAATGGCCGTCGGCGAAAGGAAATATCGTTCCGACACGTATTGGGTCAGACAGGTCAGTCCAGCATGCAACTCAGGTGTCGTTGGATCACGCGGCGCTCGATGGTCAGACAAAGAGGGGCGGACTACTGAGCGTCTTTTGCGGACTTTTGGATGTTTGGCCTTTGCGAGTGCAATGAACCGTGATTTTGCCTTCAGAACACTTCAATATTGGATTCAATATTATCGAAGGATTAGAATTGGTAGGACGTCTGTGAAGTGTTGTAACGATGCATGTGAATGGTTATACGCAACGCAAACACATTTGGTTGTGCTAGCCAAACTCTAGATTGGAAGTCTACGTGATTGAATTTGTTACCTCATCGCTGACGATTTTGTTGAGTATCGTGGGCATGATCGTGGTCGGAGTTTGTTGTGGGATCGTTCCAGCCACAGTGATTGGTTTGCTGCAAGCGTTGATGCGCCGCATTCGACTTTCTCGAAGTCAATGCCCACATTGCCAAAACTCATTGCGATGGATGGATGTCTCAAATTCGATCGAGGTCGCCGAAAACGAATCAATAAATCTTGGCGACGAAGCACTGAAGTCCGACTTGCAGATTCGGGTCGAGTTGCCGTTGGTTGTCAAATGTCCGAGTTGCGGTGATACATCCACTCCGAATCGCGACGGCAAACTTGATCCGTGTCACCCCGATCTACATCGACGGCTGTCCGAAGGGTTACGATTCGCATGGTCTGCGAATTTGTCGTCTGAACGAACCGACGGGCAATCGAACGATTTAACTGTTCAAGAGGCGGCGTTGGTTTGAAAGACAGACGGAAGCAGTGACCAGACGAGCTTTCGAAGATTTCTCAACCCGTTATTCGACCGTTACGCTCTTGGCCAAGTTGCGTGGGCGGTCTACGTTGCAGCCACGGAGTAGCGCGATTTGGTAGGCCAATAGTTGAAGCGGAATCGCCGTGATCAGTGGTTGTAGGAATTCGTCTACTTCTGGAACGTAGATGACATCATCGGCCATTTCGGCGATCTTTTCGTCACCTTCACAGGCAATCGCGATGACTGGACCCTTGCGAGCCTTTACCTCTTCCAGATTGCTCATCACTTTTGGATAGATACTGCCGCGTGGGATCACAAAGACCGACGGAGTTTCTTCCTCGATCAATGCGATTGGTCCGTGCTTCATTTCTGCGGCGGGGTAGCCTTCGGCGTGGATGTAACTGATTTCTTTCAGCTTCAACGCGCCTTCCAATGCTACGGGGAAGTTATACAAGCGTCCGAGATACAGATAGTTGTTGCAATGAGCGTACTTTGGCGAGATGTCTTTGACGACATCGTAACACTCGAGTGCCTTTTCTATCTGTTGGGGAATCTGCTGAAGCTTGTCGATCATTCGTTGGCCAGCTTGATACGACAGATGACGCATTCGGCCTAGGTAAAGCGCCAATAGCGTAAGCACCATGACCTGCGAGGTGAAGGCTTTGGTTGATGCCACACCGATTTCAGGACCGGCATGCAAATAAATACCGCCGTCTGCTTCGCGAGCGATTGTCGAGCCCACAACGTTGCAGATCGCTAGAGTTGGATGCCCTTTGCGTTTGCATTCACGCATTGCCGCCAACGTATCGGCGGTTTCGCCACTTTGAGTGATCGCGAAGACCATGGTCGTGTCGGTTTGCGGCGGATTGCGATATCGCAGTTCACTGGCGTATTCAACTTCGACTGGGATGCGAGTGAACTCTTCCAGCAAGTATTCTCCGACAAGTCCGGCATGCCAGCTGGTTCCGCAAGCCGTGAGAACTATTCGGTCTACACGTCGCAATTGTTGTGGATCCAGGTTTAAGCCACCGAAGACTGCCGTTGCTTCATCGAGATCAAGCCGACCACGCATTGCGTTTTGAACGGTCGTGGGTTGCTCGAAGATTTCCTTTAACATGTAGTGCGGATAATCTCCAAGATCGGAGTCTGACGAAACTTGGTCGATGGTTTGAATTGAGGGCGACTGTTGACCGGTGTCACGGTGTAGAAGATCGAAAGTGTGTGGAGTCAAAATCGCCATCTCGTGATCTTGAAGATAGACGACCTTTTCCGTGTATCCAACTAGTGGCGATGCGTCGCTGGCCAAGAAGAACTCGCCTTGGCCAATACCGATGACCAACGGACTGCCACATCGCGCGGCAATTAATAGGTTGGGAAAGTTTTGAAAGATGACTCCCAGCCCGTAGGTGCCCTTGAATTTTGCAATGGATAACTGAACGGCTCGAATACAAGTTTCGACGTCGTCGGCGTCATCACCTAATTTGATTCGCTCTTCCAAATGATGGGCGACCAGGTGAGCGGCAACTTCTGTATCAGTGGTTGTACGGAAAACATAGCCGAGTTCCGTCAACGACGTGCGTAGGCTTTGATAGTTTTCGATGACACCATTGTGAACAACAACAACCTCACCGTTGCCACCAATGTGTGGATGGGAATTTACGTCGGTGGTTTCACCATGCGTTGCCCATCGCGTGTGCCCAATTCCCAGGCTGCCGTTGACGGGATTCGCTTCGAGCAACTTATCGAGATCGGTGACTCGACCTGCTGTTTTGCGAATCGCTATTTCACCATCATTCGCAACGGCGATACCCGCGCTGTCGTACCCGCGATACTCAAGTTGATGCAAACCGTCTAATAGGATTTGGGAGACTTGACGGTTTCCGACATATCCGACGATCCCACACATGAGCCCCTACCTCGTTATTAGCACAAGCACTTCTTGCTCTGGGATTCACGGTCTACTAAAGGCCAAGAGCCGCAAGTAAGAATCGACTTCTGCTGAATGAATCAAGTGTTGCTGAGTTGAATTTGAATGGGGTGACGGACGGTTTTGCCCCGATGTCCCGATTGCAGACAGAATTGACACGCACCTAGATGGCCCAGTCATTGGTTTCGTGAACTCGATTGGTTAGGAAATTCACGAGCAATGATTGTGTTTGCAAAATGGTCAAAACAAACACGCAGTGCGCGCAGGCATGCAAAGTTGAACCGATACTTGCCCGTATTTCTTGTCGGCGTCGAGACTTGCTAGAGATGAGGGAAATCTTGGCCCGGTGAAAGGGGCGAAGAGGAGAGAGGTTGCTCGAATTAAGCAATCGGAAACTAGCACAATACCTGAGAATGCGTCAACGTGGCTTTAGCGCATCACAGCAATCATCGCAACGATTTTGTGAATCGCATTTGACCGATTCTGGGCCCCCAATCGGGCTCGTGTGTGCATCAGTTCTTCTTGTATCTGCTTTTCGCAGCATGGATAAACGACCGCACAACTTCGACGCTGGTTCGAAGCTCGGCCTCTTGCGATTCTTGGACGAATGTAAAAGCAACAATCGTCAACACTGCCGCAGCGAACAGAGTCATGCCGCGAAAATGCGTGTTTTTCGCCAACGGCTCAAGGAACACTGCGAACCAGGGAAGTACTGGCTCGGCGGTAATGTCGGCTGATCGCGATCTCGTATCCAGCTTCAACCGCTCGTCGACCAATATCGACTCGTCTTCTGGTCGCTTCGCCGAAAAACCAACGCTGGCAAGTTCGGCCTTGAATTCTGGATCATTCTCGACGGCATCCAATACCGACTGCATATCGCTCACTTCTCGTTCTAGAGCCAGCAGTCTTTTCTTATTGGCTTGGCGTTCAGCCTTCAACTCGAGATTGACGTACCAACGTGGTGCCAGCGCAACCAGTCCATACATGGCCGCGACCGTAAACAACATCAGCCAGAAGGCGACGGAAATCAGCCAGGCAAAATGTGATTCCTGAGGTTGTGAATCTTGGTTGATCAATGGAGTCGCGTTGAAGTTGAGGTTTGAGGGCTACAAACGGATCAAAGAACAAAAAACGCCCCACACCGTAGATGAACGATGCGGGGCGTCGCGTTTCCAACTTACGCCTATGAGATCGTCCCACCGTACTGCGCTTCATCACCTAAAACCTCGGCGATTCGCAATAACTGGTTGTACTTGCAAATACGATCGGTACGACTGGCAGAACCGGTCTTAATCTGACCTGTGTTCAATGCTACGGCCAAATCTGCAATAGTCGTATCTTCAGTTTCACCTGATCGGTGGCTCATCACGGACGTGTACCCATTTCGGCCAGCCAACTGCACAGCGGCAACGGTTTCGCTAAGCGTTCCGATTTGGTTGACTTTGATCAGAATGCTGTTTGCGATACCGTCGTCGATGCCCTTTTGTAGGCGTTTGACGTTCGTCACGAACAAGTCGTCGCCAACCAATTGACATTTTGATCCGACGGCATCGGTCAGAGCTTTCCAGCCTTCCCAGTCGTCTTCGCCACAACCATCTTCGATCGAGCAAATCGGATACTTCTCGACCCAACCGGCTAGCAAATCAACCATTGAGCCAGCATCAATTTGTTTGCCTTCGAATTGATAGGTCTTGGTGGCTTCGTCATAGAATTCCGTCGAGGCACAGTCCAAAGCGATTTTGACTTGATCACCAGGCTTGTAGCCAGCTCGTTCGATAGCTGTCAGAATGACGCTGATGGCTTCTTCGTTGGTCTTCAAATCGGGAGCGAATCCGCCTTCGTCGCCAACAGCCGTATTCAGGCCTTTCTCCGACAACACTTTCTTCAAGCTGTGGAAGCATTCGACGCCACAACGCAGAGCATCTGGGAAGTTGTCGAATCCAAGCGGCATGACCATGAATTCTTGCATGTCGACGCCGTTGTCCGCGTGAGCACCGCCGTTGATGATATTCATCATTGGGGCAGGCAGCGTGATTGCTCCGACACCGCCGAGGTAACGGAATAGTGGCAGATCAGATGCTTGAGCCGAAGCGTTGGCACAGGCTAGCGAAGCGGCCAAGATCGAGTTGGCTCCAAGATTGGATTTGTTTTCCGTTCCGTCCAGGTCGATCATCGTGGCGTCGATGGTCGGTTGATCGGCTGCGTCGAGTCCTAAGATTGCCGGAGCGATGCGTTCGTTGACGTTTCGAACGGCTTGTTGGACGCCTTTGCCGAGATATCGATCTGCTTGATCGGCATCGCGCAGTTCACAAGCTTCGTGAGCGCCAGTACTTGCGCCGCTTGGTACCGCAGCGCGACCGACGATGGCTTCTTCAACTTCAATTTCAACT
>PBMZ01000090.1 GCA_002722955.1 Planctomycetaceae bacterium
AACCGCCGTGCTGACAGAAGACGGCCGTGGGCGAACGTCGCGATTTATGGGTGTCAGCGGCCATCACAATCCTGGCCAACTTTGCGGGCTTGGGATTCTCACTCATCCGAAGTCGACATCGGCACCGTATCGTTGGCTGCTCAGACACTACGGCATGCAAAACGTGATTTTTCCCGGTCGCAAGCCGTTGAAACTGCCGAAGGATGAACTGGTCACTTTGCGCCATCGACTGGTCATCCACCGAGGCAATGATCTGGACGCACGCGTTGCCGAACAACAAGCGGCCTTCGAATTGCTCGACACTCACACACTGCCATGAATCCGAAACTGATCATCCTCGGCATCTCCGTCGCGATTGCCTTGCCGGTGATCGGGTTGGCGCTGCTGAGCTTGTTGGCCAAGGCGCCGGATAATCTTGGCGTCAAGAATGGCAAGCTTGGCGATTGCCCTTCGTCGCCGAATTGCGTTTGCAGTCACGCGGAAAACAAGTCTCACGCAATCGAGCCACTCTCGCTGGCCACCGTCGATGGTGATCCACTGGAATATCTCAAGGAAAAGTTAGGCGGCATGTCGGGTTGCGAGATCATTGACGAGAAGCCGAATTATCTGCACGCTGTATTTACGACTCGATTGTTTCGATTCCAAGACGATGCCGAATTCTTGATCGACGGCGATGTGATTCATATTCGATCTGCTTCTAGAGCGGGGAAGTCGGACCTGGGTTTGAATCGAAAGCGCATCGAGGCGTTGCGTAAACTTTTCTGAGAGTTGCTGAGACTGCGTATCGCGGTCCTTCTCAACCCTTCTTGTCCCGAGCAGCCATGACTGATCAACCAACATATCGAGTTCGCGTCACCAAAGACCATTTGGTCTTCAGCGCGGCTCACTTCATTACATTCAATGGCAACATTTGCGAGCGTTTACACGGCCACAATTGGCGAGTTGCCGTGGAAGTAGCCGGACCTCTTGACGAGAATCGCTACGTTTTTGATTTCATCGCCCTGAGTGACAACCTGCAAACGATCGTGAACGAGTTGGACCATCGTGTGCTCTTGCCAACCGAGCACGCGACGATATCAGTAGTTGCCTCGGACAAAGAGGTCCGGGCAAGTTTTGAGGATCGGCGTTGGGTGTTTCCGTTGGAAGACTGCGTGCTGCTGCCCGTCATCAACACAACCGCGGAAGAGATTGCTCACTGGATTGGACTCAGGCTCAAAGAGCAAATCCCGGATACTGGGTCGCTCAGCGAAATTCAGATCGCGGTCGAGGAGAATTTCGGGCAATGGGCGATCTGCCGGCTCCCGCTGAATTGATGAATATATGGAGCAACGTTGATTCGTGGACCGAATCCGGTTGAATCATTTTTTGACTTTACGATATGATGTGGCTTCGGTATTGAGTTTGCATCGCGGGTTGATTTCTCGCTGCGAGCACCTCAAAGTGCCAACAATGCGTTTGTGGTTTATCGGAAAGCTCATTGATTAGGGAGCACCGTCATGGAAGTTAACGGTCCCGGCTCGGTTCAGGGTGCGTTTCCTGTCAAACCAGTCCAACAAACTCCGGAAACGGCTCAGCCGACGGAGTCTCAATCGATTACACCTCAGGATGAGGTGGAGATTTCGTCCGCGGGGCGTATGATGGAAACCTTGAATCAATCGTCTGAACTTCGAGCGGAACGACTTGCTCAGATCAAGTCCGAGATCGAATCCGGCACTTACGAAACGCCGGACAAGTTGGAAGCCGCGCTCGAGAGGCTTCTGGACGAAATCAACAGTGAGTAGCGTCGACGTCGCCGAAGACAGGTAACGTCGCCAATTGAGAGGGGGAAAGGTGAGCGACCTTTCGTCATTGGAAGTTGCCGTCTCACCGGCGGAGAAATTTCGGGAGTACCTCGCCACTCAAAACCAGCGGCTGACCCCCGAACGTCGAAACATCGTCGAGGAAGTCTTCTCGTCACACGAACACTTTGATGCTGATCAACTTGTTCATCGCTTGTCGTCTCGCAAAGACAACAAACGCGTCAGCCGTTCTTCCGTCTATCGTTGCCTGGACGCGATGGTCAAAGCCGGGCTCTTACGCAAGGTTGCTCGCACCAACGACCGCGACGTTTACGAGCACGACTATGGCTATCCGCAGCACGATCACATGATCTGCACCAAGACGGGCAAGATGATCGAATTCGAGAATGAAGAGATCCTCGCCATCTTGGAACGAGTCGCTTCCGAACACGGCTTCCGAATCACCGGACACCGGCTCGAGGTCTACGGCATCTGCGCCGAAGCAGCCAAATCACCAAGACGCCGGCCCAGGAAGCTGGATTTGATTTAGGTCATAACCGAAACGCAAGGTGTAAGTTGACCAAAAGATCAACCTTCATCAGCCGTGTAAAATCGGTTCGCCACAAAGTGCTCGCCGCAGAAGACAAGTACGGCGATCATCAGCACGATGGGGAAGGCTTCTTGGCCCAGCCGTCCAGTGTTGACCAGCTTTTCCAGACCGTCGATGCTCGAAGCGCGACGATGTCGTTTCTCCCCCAAGAGCAAGTTCAGGTCGTCGGTGTCGAGCCGCTTATGAGCACCCTCGGCGGGATTTGAATTCACGCTGAAGCCAACACGGAATTCCTCGTTGGGCGTTGTGCTGTCGACTTCGTAATGTCCTAACACGTCGGCTGCCTTGAGCGGGATCGATCCTGCTCCCGGCTTGACTTCGCCAGGAAGCTGCGAGAGGTCCGGCTTCTTCAGCAGATAACTGCTCAACGTGTGCCCTGTGGGCAGCGGCAAGAATATCTCATTCCCAACAACGTGATTGAAGCGACTTTCGGAATTCCGAGTCAAATGGCGAATTGTCTGATCAACCAACGGCAGGAACTGCCATGTGGTCGTCAAGTCGTTCCAGCGGCGGCTTCGGTCCAAGGCCGTCGAAAACATGACGACGCGGCCACGACCGACCGCTTTCTCAACGATCGCTGGTGACTTTTCGTCGTTCGTAAAGCTGGCGACGACAGCCGCTCCCTCGGTCGGTTGCAGCTTCCAAAACTTGCGAATCTTGGAAGCTCCCAACAACACCCAGCCGTTGGTATCTTGATACTTATCAAACAAAGGATGCACGACGTTCTTAAGGTCGAGTGTCTCGGATGGCTGAAACGAAAGATACGCGATCAGTTCCGCTGGCAAAATCCGTTGAGCCTGCGGACTGTTGTAAGAGATCGGATCGATTCCTGAGACTTCCGTTAACTTGACGGAACCCAGCGCCACCGCAATTGAGCCCCCGCCGTTGATGTAATCACGGACTTGGTCCCATTCGGATCCGGTCAGGTACGGAATGTTGATAAAGAACGCACACGCGTACTCATCCAGTTTTTCGCCGCTGATGTCGTCGTCAGTGATGAACTTGGTTTCATAACCCAACGCGGCCATCGCATAAGCGACGTAGTCCGATTCCGTGCGAGTCGGTGCGGCGACCAACACTTTCGGCGGTGGTTGTACCATCACGGAAAAGTACTGAACGTCATTGCTTGGCAAGGGGTCGGTCGAGACCAAGCGTAGCTCGCCCTGTTCAATGGGCCCGGCAAGGTCCTGCAATTCGAACTGTTCCCGCGTGATCACTTCCTCGTCCACAACAACATCACGCTCGGCCACTTTGACAAGCTTGCCACTCTCGCCGATCATCGAAAGCTCGAGCTTCCGTTTCGTGTTGCGAACTCCCGTCGAACGAATGGCAACATCAATCGTGACATTGCCGCCCAGAGAAATCGATTGCCGCGAAAGTTTCACGTCGGCCAAGCTGATATCTTGAGGCGACTCGACACCGACATCGATGACATAGAGGCTGATCCAAGGTAAACGATCAATCTCATCAAACAGGGTTTTGGCTGCCGCCATGTTCCACGCGCTGGCAGCCAGATCCGTGAAGATATAAATCTCTCGCAAGCTTTGGTCTTGCCTTAAATCTTCCGGAACGGACTCCTGCGAAGCCAAGGTCCGACCGCGATCGTCTTCCTGCAAAAGTAAAGCCGACCGAATCCGATCATTCAAAGACACGTGAACGGGTTTGCTTTCGAGTCTCTCGATCCGAGCCTCCGCTCCGGCTAGGTCTGACTGAAACAACGGAGAGTCCGAGTTCGCTGACGTCGCCACCGCAATTCGGCTCGACGGTGGCAGACGGTTCAAGTGCTTGATCGCGATGTCTTTCGAGCGGTCCAGCCGTGTCTTGCTTTCCAACCGATAATCCATGCTTAAGCTGGTATCGAATAAGAAAACAGCGGTCACCGGCAAGACATTTGAGACCTCGGGTGTCGGCCCGGAAATTTCGGCGGCAATGCGGCTGCCATAAGGCCATGCCACCAGCAGTAACCACAACAGGACAGTGATGCCTCCAGACCCTGCTCGCAAATAGGTGCGGCGATTGTTGAATTCATGCCGAGGCATCCGTTGCTTGCGCCACCACCACATTAGGGCAACGTAAATACCGACTCCGGCCACGAAAAGGCCGATCGTCAGACCAAGTTCCAGCGGTGAAAACGAGTAATTGGCGGCTGGAAACGACGGCCTGGCCATCGCCAACACAATGGCGGCGATGACGAGAACTCGCAGTAGCATCAACCAAATATGCCGCAATCGAAGACGTCTTACGTTCTGCCGCCGCCGTTGTTGAATCAACCGCAGCGCGGGGAACAGCATCTTCTTCGGCTTCGATCGCAGCAAGAAGTGCAAGATCACGGGAATCGACGCGAAGCCAAGCCCGTAAAGAATGATAGGGTTGATGATCGACATGCGATCTATTCTACCTTATCTCCATATTGAACGTGAAACCCTTTCACCTTCAGGCGGATTCGGTACAGGCTTTTGTCTACGGTGATGTAGAGTCTGTTTTTCTCGGGCCCCACGCCGAACTCAACGTTGCTGGGCAGGCCGACTTTGTCCTCCGCGCCCGCTTGGTTGCGAGGTCCTGTCGGAATGAAGCCAACACCAACACCATTTGGATCGACCACCATCACGCCTGGGCGAGTTGCGCTGCGTACGGTCAGATAAACGTTGCCTCTTTCGTCAACGGTCATGCCGTCGCAACCTTTTTCGCGGCCGAAGTTGATCAGTGTACGTCGAGGTCCGTTGACCAATCCGTCATCACCAAGCGGATACGCGTAGATTTTCATATCGCCTTGAACGGGGTTCTTGGTGTTGGGGATGTCATCCGTGCCGTTATCGTGATCGGCCACGTACAAAGTTGTTTCATCGGGGCTCAACGCGATGCCGTTTGGTTTGCTGATATGATGCGTCACTTCGACCACGCTCGACTTACCATCAGTGATCGTGATGCGGTAGACGGCGCGATGCTTGAGCTCTCGCGGTTCGTGTCCCACATAGCGCGGATCGGTGAAGTAGACTCGACCTTTACTGTCGACGCAAATGTCATTGGGCGCGTTGAAATGCTTGCCGCCAAAGTTGTCGGCAATGGTTACTCGCTCGCCCAGCGTTCCGTCGTCTTTCAGCGAGTATCGAGAAATCCGGCGGCCGCCGTAACCGGCACCTTCGGCCGCATACAAATGCCCATCCGCGCCGAAGATCAATCCGTTTGACTTGCCGCTGTCGTCAGTGAAGACAGTGGTCTCGCCGGTTTGCGGGTTGTAACGCTGGATCATTCCCTTGAACTCGCCGAAGGGAATGTCGGAAAAGTAAATGCTGCCATCGGGTCCGACAGCAGGCCCCTCGGACAACCCGCCCTCAATCGGTGCCGAGCGAGTCCAAAGTAGCTCGAGCTTAGCGTTCGAATCGACGATCGTTTCGCCCGTGGGCTTCGGGATGTGGCCGTCCGCAAGAATTGAAGATGTCGTTGTCACGACCAAACTGAACAAGCCAACAAACACGAGTTCACTCTGAAGACGAAGCATTTGAAGTATCCTTTGTGGAATCTCACGAGCAGTTTCCGTTGAAGGCTAACGTGTTCTGCAAGCGATCTCAACAGCACGGCTGCGATGTTTTCGGACAACGGGGAACTGTAGAACGGCTTGCCAAAGCCGTCTCTCGATTGCATCTAGGTTGGCTCGAATTACGCCGTAAACAATGGCAAAACGTGTCCGTCTTCGACCACCGGAACGGGTTGTCCCAGTGCGTTGGGAATTCGCGTGTCGGGGCTGATGCCGAGCGACTCGTAGAGCGTCGCGGCGATGTCGGCAGGGGAGACTGGGTGAGTCAGCGGGTAGGCCCCGTCTTTGTCGGACTCGCCGAAGAGAACTCCGCCTTGTGTTCCTGCACCCGCGAAAAGGGCGGGGAAGCAGTAAGACCAATGGTCGCGTCCGTCCTCGGCCCCACGGTTTTGAAAGCGAGGGGTACGGCCCATTTCTCCCGCGACGAAGACGAGCGTCTCGTCCAACAAACCGCTTTGTCTCATGTCTTCCAACAATGTAGGCAGAGCTCGGTCGAGGATCGGAAGAAGGAAGTCTCGATTGATCCGAGTAAGCTGGCGGTGGCTGTCCCAACTGGTGGTGTCATCACCGCGAACAGCCATGTCCCAACCAAGCGTCACGAACCGGGCGCCGGCTTCGATCAACCGCCGACTCATCAACAGCGACTGACCGAATAGGTTGCGGCCATAGCGGTCTCTGAGCGAGTCCGGTTCCTTGCGGATGTCGAATGCGTCGGCAATCTTGTCCGAGGCCAACAGGTTGATCGCCTTCTCGTGCTGGGCCGTGAAGGTTTGAACTCGTCGCGACTGATCCAACCAGCGACGTTGCTGATCAAACTGGCTCAACAAAGTCTCCCGCCGTCCAAGCCGATCCAGAGTGATCTCTGGCTGAGGCGCCAGTCCTGCCAAGCGGAAGTCGAGTTGCTCGTCATCGCAGTCGCGGAAGTATGGGTTGTCTTGGACATGCTTCTTTTGGATCGACGTTGTCATCGGGTTCCAGGCTTTGCCCAACCAACCAGCGTACTGACCGTTGATATCGTAATTCGCAAAGTGGCCAAGAAACCGCGGAAGATAAACGTACGGCGGAAAGGCGACGTTGCCAGCTTGTGCGTCCAAGTACGACACCACCGAACCGAACGCCGGCCAATCCTTGTCCGTAGCGGCGACATTGGCGGCACCACGATCGGCGGGAGGAAGGGGCATTCCGGTTTGAATGAAGTGTGTGCCGTTGTGGTCATTCTGTCGATGATTGACCGTGCGAACACAAGCGTACTTGTCCGAACACGCGGCCAATCTTGGAAGATGCTCGCAAATTCGAAGGCCGGGCGTCTTGGCATCAATCGGCTTGAAAGGCCCACGAATTGTGCTTGGGGCCTTCGGCTTCATGTCGAAGGTCTCAAGCTGGCTGGGGCCTCCGTAGAGAAACACAAACAACACAGCTTTCGCCCGGGCACTCTTGGGCTTTTGAGACTCCTCGGCCGCTAACAGCTTCGGCAAGCTCATTCCGAACAGGCCACCGCCGACCTTGAGCATCTCGCGGCGAGCAATTCCATCGCAGGCTCGAACCGTGTTTCCAAGGACTTTAATCATGGCCTATCCAAACAACTCGTGGATCACTTGCCCGGGACTGAGAGGTAATGGCCGATTCAATCGATCGTACATCAATTGTTCGGGATCCATTCCCAGCGCGTGAAAGATGGAAGCCGTCAGATCCGCGGGAGCCACCGGTCGTGTCTTGGGGTAAGCTGCCGTTGCATCCGATTCACCGATCACAGTGCCACCGCGTGTGGGACCACCGGCAAGGACTACCGAACTGCAATGTCCCCAATGATCGCGACCAGCATTTCCGTTGATTCGTGGGGTCCGCCCGAACTCGCCCATCGTCACGACAAGTGTCTCGTCCAAGAGTCCGCGCTGGCGAAGATCATCGAGCAACGTCGATAAGCCTCGATCGAGCATCGGCAGCAACTCATCCTTCAAACATTTGAAGTTGTTCTTGTGAGTGTCCCAACCGTCGCACTTGCTCATGTAATTGAAGTGCACACCCACAAACGAGACGCCGCGTTCCACCAATCGCCGTGACAACAACAAGCTTTGTCCAAAGCGATCTTTGCCATATCGTTCATGCAAGGCCGCGGGCTCGGCATCCAAATCCAATAAGCCGCCATTTCGTCCTGCGGTCAATCGCGAGGCTGTTTGCCGCTGAGACTGATAAACGCGCGCCCGCGCTGCTCGCGGTGACTTGCCATCCAATACGGCCAACAGTTTCTGTCGCCCGCGGAATCGGTCAGCACTGACGTTTTCCGGAAGATCCAATGTAGGCAAAGGCTTCGACGGATCGTCGTTAATGGGCAACGGATCAAATTGCGGACCCAAATAGCCAGCCCTGCCGCCGCCAGCAATCAGTTGTGGTCCCATCCGAATGAAGACTTCTGGCACGGCGACGTAACCGGGTACTTCCGAGTTCTGGTGAAAGTACTTCGAGATGATAGATCCCATGTGCGGATGATCGCTGCGCGTCGGCGGTAAGACCGTGTTGGCTCCCAACGGCACCGGAGAAATACGACCAGTTAACGTATGATACGTCATGTAAGGATGATCGTTGTTTGCGAAAGCAAGCGATCGCAAGATCGTCAGCTTGTCGGCATGCTGAGCGATCTTGGGCAAGTGCTCGCAAATTTGAATGCCAGCAGCCGATGTCGAAATCGGCTGGAAAGGTCCGCGAACTTCCTTCGGAGCCTGCGGTTTCAAATCCCACATGTCCTGATGTGGGGGCCCTCCCAGAAGGTAGACCAAGATCACATTCTTGGCGGGGCGAGTAATCCCGGAATCGGCGCGAGCACGATCAGCAAAGGCGGCCATCGCTGGCAACGCTGCGGATTTCGTAAAGTCGCGCCGAGAGATCACGGTCGGCCTCTTGGTTAATTTGACATAAAAACCTGGGAGTGAAGTCTAACGCATTTTTGAGGCCTTAGGAATCACAACGACAGTCGGTGGCCTATCCGGCTGTGACCTTCGTGACAAGAAAACGTGCCACCAAACGGCAAGGACGAATTCTCGGTATGGATTAATTATCCAGTTTTAACCCGTAGCCGCCGGCGACGCGTTCATTCCTCGCCTGCGGCTACGGGTTAAACGATTCCGTAATTGTGCCGTTGTGACGCACTAGTCATCGACAAGCTGCCAGAATTCTTCTTCACCCGGATCATTGGTTTTCCCCTGTCGCTTGGCTTTGGGTTTAGGTTTTCCTTGCTTCAACGCCGGCGGAACGGGTGGGGCTTTGGGACTTGGTCCCGATGACTTTTTCTTCTTTGGCTTGGCAGCCGCAGCCTTCGGCTTTGCCGGTCGCTTTGTTTTCTTTTCGGGGGCGGGCTTTTGATCGTGTGTGATCAATTCCAAGATTTCGTCATCATCGATCGGTGGTGGGATTGGCGCGACACTTTTCGTTCCCGTGTGAGCTCCCTTGGATGGTGTTCGGTTTGATTTTTTCGCTGTCTCGCGACCAGCCGTGGGCGACTTCTTTTGTCGAGTCTTCGAACGCTTGGCCTTCGTTAAACACTTCGCACACTGACCGCGAGCGTCTAACGGCTCCCCGCATTCATTACAGAGTGGAATGGGCCGGTTGGCTTCAGATAGCCGATGGTCGGGCTCGGACGTGACCTGTTTCGCTTTTGGTTGCGGTGGTGGAGGCGCCACGTTCTTGGGCTTGGCGGCTTTGGGGGCCGGTGGCGGTGCTGGTGCGGCAGCCTTGGCTTTCTGTTTTGGGGCCGCCTTTGACGTGGGCTTGGCTTTGGGCTTTTTCGCGCCGGCCTTGTTTTCGACGGAACTCAAATCACCCGATACCCAGCCCGAGTCTTTGTCCTTCGGCTCGACGACCTTAACGTTTTCTTCGCGAACGATTTCGGTCTGCGCCATCTTGCCGCTCTTGAGTTCCTTGGCCGAGACCTGAACCCGCGCCTGCTCGTTGTAAGTAAACGTGACCTCGATCTGTGAACCCTCGGGCAACTTAGCCGGCAAATCGTCAATGATGCACGTGCCCAGCTTTTCGTACGACTTGCCCGTGCCTGAACCGCTCTCCACGATGTGTAAGTGGACGCGTTTTTGATTCGGGACGACGGTGCCAAATGTCTGCTTAACAGATGTTGGCAGCGGCGTGTTCTCGGGAATCAAGTAATGCGGAAACCGGCGTTTCTTGTCGACGGATCGCACCAGCATTCCCAACGATCGAGCGTTGACGCTGCGCTGCTTGATTTTCGCCAGTCGCGCGGATGCCTCTTCATTCAAAATCGATTTCGCGTAGTCGCTGTTCGTCAACAGCATGCCCGCGTAGTAAGTAGCTCCGTGAGCAATCGACTGATCGGGCGAGAGGGACGTGTTCGGCGTGCGGCCGCCAAGTTGTTTGAGCCGCTTGCGAACCATGGGCATCCGCGAAGCACCACCCGTGGTCAAAATGACATCAACGTGAGCCCAGCCCATCTTGTTGTCTTTGAGCATTTGCACGGTGATATCCGCCGTGCGTTCGGTCAGGTGATTGGTCAGCTTTTCAAAGTCTGACTGCTCAATCTGATAACTTTGTCGGTGACCATCATGTTGGCAAGAGAGTGCGGCACGCGGTCTGACCGACAGCCCGCGTTTCGCATTTTCAACCTCGAGCGACAGAAACTGCAGGCTCTCGGAGTCCTCGCGCGGGTCCGCACTGAACTCGCTCAAGAATCGGTCGGCGATGTGGTTTTGCAGTGTGAAGTTCCAGTCGATACCACCTAAATGTAAATCGCCGCTGCTGGCGATGACGGCCACTTCTTCTTTCTCGTAGCGAACCAACGACAGGTCGAACGTACCACCACCCAGGTCGTAAACCAGAATGCGTTGCTCGTCGGCCAACTCGGTAAACCAGAGGCCTTCGGTGCCCAGCACATAACACAGTGCGGCCGCTACTGGCTCGTTGATGATGTCAACTTTTTTCAGCCCGGCCCGCATGCCCGCTTCGACCGTGGCTTGTCTTTGCAGTTCGCTGAACTGAGCGGGGACGGTGATAATGGCCGAATCGACTTCGCCGATTTGCTCCTCGGCGGCATCCAGTAGCTTCTTCAAGATAAGCGTGGCGATATCGACGGGCGTGTATTTCCTTCCATCGATGGCCCAATGATGGTTTGGGTCGCCGATGTACCGCTTGGAATTCTGAACCACGTAAGAAGGGCGGACCACGGCGTTGCGGAGTGCTTCAGTCCCGACGATCACATCATCGCCGTCAAACAAGACAACCGATGGCGTCGATAACTCGCCTTCTTGATTCGGCAATGTGACGGGCTCGCCATGTTCGTTCAAATGGGCCAAGCAAGAGTAGGTGGTCCCCAAGTCGATACCGACAGCGTGAGTCTTGAGCATTTTACTGATTGGACCTTAGGGACATGAAAGGGCGCTACGTGGGGAGAGCGACGAATTGCCAGATTGTCTAGAAAAGATCGGCGAACCGCCCCTGCGGAAAGTGCTTTTGATGAGGTTGGCCCAGCACTTAATACTACCATTCGCGCGGGGCGCTCTCTAGGGAGAATGTCCAATGACCAAGCACCAATGACCAAGGAATTATCCGAATACGAGCTTGGGCCCTTTTGATCAGCGCCGGGTTGGCAACGGAAAGATCTTCTTGGCTTCGACGATCCAGCGGTCTCGGTCCAATTCGACGGCCTTCTTTCGAGTCAGCGTGCCTTGAAGGCGCCCAAGTTTGCCATTGAGAATGCGAAGGGCATTGCCGTGGTCTTTGCCAGGCTTGACCTCCCATTTGATGTTCGTCGAGAGAATTTCGGTCCCGGTCGTCTCACCGCCAACCGCAAAGATGCCTGTGCGGAACTTGCCGATCACATCGACATGGACTGTGTGAGGAGCCTTGGGTTTCTTGGGCTTTTCCAATTTATCGACCAGCACGATCCAGCGTTCGGAGACCTCCAAACCCTTCCGGCGCTCCAACTTCCCCGTCGCGATGACCGTTTGCCGGTTCCATTGATTGGCGAGAGCCCGGACTTTCTTGTTCGAACGAAAGTCGAGTTCCCAGGTGATCTTGTCCGCCGAGATTTCCGTGCCTGTTGTTTCACCACCGACAGCAAGAACACCGTGATTCAATCGCCCGGTAAAGGTGACGAGGATCACGGGACGGATGCGTTTGTCTTGAGCTGGTGCCAGTTTTGGTGACGCGCAGACGACAAACGAGATCGCCAAGAGTAACGCGCAGGTGATGTTCTTGAACGCGTCCATGATCACCTCGTTGGTTTGCAACGTGGTGAATATCACATGTCCAACAAGGAATATCCAAGGTCGAAGTAAGGCAACACTATCTTACTTCGGCCTTGGATATTCCTTGTTGGACATTCGATATTCGAGATCGATAATCCTACGGCACCGCCAATTCGCTGGTGGCATCGGTGCCAGCTTCTTGAGCCGTCATCGTGCATTGAATCCGAGCCGACTCTTGAAAGTCCGCGCGAGCGTCGCCGTTGTCTTTCCGCTCGGTGCGAATCTTGACACTCCACTTGGCCAAGCCAAACGGAACGTCCTTCGACCGCCAGATCGAGGATTCGTGCAACGAACGACCTTGTCGACTCTCCAACTGAAGCTGCCCGTTGTACTTCACGGCCGAGACGTTGAGGATGCCGACACCTGGATCTTCAGGCTGTCCCGACTCGGCTTCGAAACTCTTGTAGTGACGCAACAGACAAATCGATGGATAGATGTTGAAGACCTTCGATTTGATCTCGACTGGCGGCGCGTCCGCCTTTCCGACCCGACGATACCCCTTGATGATCGGGAAGTAAGCCACCGGAATCGACTCGCTGTCTTTGACGTCGCCGACGACTCGGGCTTCTGGCACCAAAATCTTGTAGATCCGCGAGCCCACCAAACCTGGATTCAGCGTACCATCCAACTCCTTACCCGTGATGACTTTCAGCTCAAGCCAGCGGCAGGGAACTTCCTTGCCCTTGTATTGAGCCATCTCTTTGCCGACGGACTTGATGATCAGGTGACGAACCCATTTGATCGTCTTTTCCCCGTCCTGAGCCTCCGGGTCCGAGTTGACTTGTTCGTAATCACCCTCGTACCGAATCCAGGCACCATCATCTGGAAGACTCCAGATGAGCCCCTGTGCCTGGGCTTCGGTGATCGAAAAAAGCGAGATCCCCGCGATCGCCGCTAACGTTAACTTGAGAGAGAACCCGGAATTCATTTTTGTTCGAGACATTCCTGCAACCTCAGCGAGAAGTAACATTGGCCCCTAAGAAGGAAATTGGCGTCCAAGTGACACCCGTGTAGACAAATCAAGCAACAATCCAGTGTGTCACAGCAAACCGACCGAGACAATACTGAACACGCACGGAGTGGCGGGAAACTCGGATGAAATCTTCAAACGAACAAAGATTTTGCCTGACCGGCCCATGCGTCAATGATAGCACTTCTTGACCGACTGATAAGTACAGGCATAGACTTACCAACCCAGGTCGTCGAATTCGTCCATCGGAATGCGCTCAAATCGATCGTTTAACGCATAGCCGCAGGCGAGGTCTTTCTTCCTCGCCTGCGGCTACGGGGTGAACGACCAGGTCGGATGGACAGCCGTGAGGCCGAAACCCAAAACGAGGAGATCACGATGCGATTGTTCGCACATTCGGTTTGTTTGATTGTGGCAACTTTACTTCTTGCGCCGTCTGGACTGTTGGCAGAAAACAACGCACCAAGCCAAACAGCAAAAACACAATCGACGGATTCCGTGACATGGGCCGAGATCGTCATTAGCGGCTCTTACCCAGAAGCCGAACAGGGCATCAGTCTTTTCGGGGCAACTCCCGACAGTCTGCATCAAACATTGACCCGTATCGAGCGAGCGGCGAAGGACGCCAAAATTAGCGGCGTCGTCATCCGTATCAACAGCGCAGGCATCGGCTGGGGCAAGGTCAACGAATTCCGACACGCAATCAACAAGATCAAGAAAGCCGGCAAGCACACGATCGCCATGGTCGATGCCGCCAGCACGAAGTCTTACGTGATCGCCACTGCCTGCGACGAGATCATCATGCCAGAGTCCGGCACATTGATGGTGCTTGGTTTGCGCAGCGAGGTTTCGTTTTACAAAGGCTTGTTGGACCTATTGAACGTTAAAGCTGACATCCTTCGCGTTGGCGAGTACAAGTCGGCCGCCGAACCGTACACTCGCACCGAAATGAGCCCGCAGTTTCGTGAAGAGATGGAAGCCATCTTGGACGATTACTTCGAGCAACTCGTCGCGACAATCGCGGACACTCGGAAGTTGGACAAAGAAAAGGTCACCGCGGCGATCGACAACGGACCTTACACCGCCAAGGCCGCGAAGGAACTGGGCCTGATCGATCACGTAGCGTATGAAGACGAGTTGGGCCCGATTATTCGTGGCAAGAACAAAACGCTCCAAGTCAAGTTGCTGCGAAGTTATGGCAAGAAGAAGAGCGGTGTTGACCTGACCGGTCCGTTTGGAATGATCAACTTGCTGAACATGATCATGGGCTCGCCCTCCGGAACTCGGCGCACATCGACTCCAAAGATAGCGGTGATCTATGCCACCGGAATGATCATGCCGGGTAAGAGTACGTCGAGCATCTTTGGTGCCAGCGTCATGGGATCGGATACGATCATCAAAGCCATCAAAACTGCAAAGGACGATGATTCCGTTAAAGCGATCTTGCTGCGAGTCGACAGTCCTGGCGGCAGCGCCTTGGCCAGCGACTTGATGTGGCGAGCCCTCGAAAAGTGTGGCAAACCCGTCATCGTTAGCATGGGCGACACCGCTGCCAGTGGAGGTTACTACATCTCGATGGGAGCCGATCGCATCTTCGCCGAGCCCGGTACATTGACCGGATCAATTGGTGTTGTTGGCGGCAAGATGGGCATCCGCGGACTGTTTAAGAAGGTTGGCATCACGACCAGCGTCGTTCAACGCGGCAAAAACGCAGGCATCGAAAGTATCGTCGACGGCTTCTCGGACAACGAACGCAAAGCGATGACGAAGCTCTTGTATGATATCTACGATCAGTTCACCCAGAAGGCGGCTGCCGGACGGAAGATGAAACACGAGGACTTGGAGAAGCTGGCGCGTGGCCGAGTCTACACGGGATCGATGGCGCTCAAGATTGGTCTTGTCGACGAACTGGGCACGATGGAAGACGCCTTTGTTCACGCGGTCAAAGTCGCCGGCTTGAAGCCAGAGGACAAGGTCGAGCGGCTGGTCTTGCCCAAGCCAGTCAGTCCGTTCGAGCAACTGTTCGGAATGAATCCCTCAGGAGCATCAATGCAATCTCGCATGCTCAGTGAAACGATCAAGGATCTGCCTCCCGAACTCGCGGCACCGCTGAAGTCTCTGTCACTGTTCGAAGTGCTGATTCGTGAGCCTCGATTGACCGTTTTGCCTTACCAGTTGAACGTTCGCTAAGTCATGGATCACGAACAGGATTACACGCAGCGATACGACGTCTCGACCGAGACACATTTCCTGCCAGATTCGTCCATTGAAATTATCCGCGACGTTCAAATCGAAGGTGCACCGAAGTTCGCATTGTTCGACTTCGACGGCACGCTAAGCTTGGTGCGCGCCGGCTGGGTCGATGTGATGGTCCCGTTGATGGTTCACGTGTTGAAAGCCACTCAAACGGACGAGACCGAAGAAGAACTTGCCAAGATGGCAACAGCCTTCGTCATGGAATTGACGGGCAAGCAAACCATTTACCAGATGATTCGACTGGCCGAGGAAGTCAGCAAACGTCGCGGAATCCCCTTGGAACCGATCGAGTACAAGCTTCAGTACCATGAAGCTTTGATGGAATCGATCCAACATCGGCGTGATGAGTTGGAAAGTGGGCGTGTGCCGCCAGAAAGATATCTTGTCGCCGGCTCTTTTCAGTTGCTCGACGACCTGCAATCGCGCGGCGTTGAACTTTACCTTGCCAGCGGAACGGATGAAAACTACGTCCGCGAGGAAGTCGAGTTGCTCGGACTCTCGAAGTACTTCGGCAATCACGTCTATGGGGCGATTGACGATTACAAGAACTTCTCGAAGCAAATGGTTATTGACCGCATCTTGACTGAAAACAACGTCGAGCCCTCAAGGCTTGTGGGATTCGGCGACGGTTATGTCGAGATCGACAACGTCAAGAGTTCCGGCGGCATCGCCATCGGTGTTGCCAGTGACGAATCGGCAAGCAGCGGCGAGCCCGACCCATGGAAACGCGACCGTCTAATCGCCGTCGGCGCTGATGTCATCGTGCCCGATTTCGCAGAAGCGGCGCGGTTGATGAGCTATTTGTGCGACTGAGGCTTGCGTTCCAAGGTGACGTGTTGGTCACATTGCGACAATCTGGTCCCCTCTCCCCACGAGTGACGTTCCATGTTCATGCCGTCTCAAGTGGGGAGAGGGCTAGGGTGAGAGGCTACCAACGCGAATGTTGATTTCTGGCCCCCTCACCCTAACCCCCACTGGATGATTTGTGACAAAGGAGAACCGTTTGTGGGGGAGAGGGGACTTCAGCTCGCTTCGCTCGTGTAAACCGCATTGCAGTATCAGCAGTTCCTATGTCCTTGCTATAATTCGGTGTCGAATAAACGTCATGCCTATGGGTGAATAATGCTAGGTCGTCCGTTACGCTCCATCTTGGATCAAGTTGCTACCGGATCACTATTCATTGCCGCCATTCTTTTGTTGCTATCGATGGCAAATCTCTACGGGCAAGACAGCTCGCTCCCAAACAACGACCTCTCACGGCAATTCCGCATTACCGATCGATTGGCGCAACTGAACTATCGGCGCGGGCTCGCTGATCTCGACGCCGGCCAGACTCGCAAAGGCCTGAATCAGTTCCTTGAGATCCTCGGGAAGCAGGCCGACAGCGAAGTTCTTCCAGCCCAAGGCGGCCGTTTCGAGAGTGTGCGGCAACTCATCTATCAACGCATGGATCGTTTGTCCGCTGACGAGATCGTCACATTGGAACGCATGGTTGGTACGACGGCGTCGAAAATGCTCGACACCGCGATCGTTGAGAATGATTTGTCGGGCGTCCAATTGGTCAGCCGACAATACTTTCACACAAAGGCTGGCTTTGACGCGACCAACTGGCTCTCGATGCGATGGATCGATCAAGGGCGGTATGCCATCGCGGCTCGAAATTGGCAACGTCTGATCGGATCGGCCGTGCATGGGCGAAGCGTTGATCAAAAGATTCTCATCAAAACATGTTCGGCACTGGCGTTGGCAGGGCAAGTTCAAGAAGCGACAGACTTATCGCAACAATTGCCCGAGCGAATTCGCATTGGTGGCCGGCCGAAAATCGTCAGTACATGGTTGTCCGAACTCAGCTCGGCCAATCTTCAAGATCGCGGCAGCAACGACTGGCGCATGCCGGTTGGCAATCTTGAAAGGAACCGCAAGAGCAACGGGTCGCCTCCATATCTCAAGCAGCAATGGACACGCTCGTTATTGGAAAAAAACCTGTCGCCCAGAGGTTTCGCTATTGAAGTCAACGACTGGATTGGACGGCGCGTTTCCGACCGACTGCTGACGGTTTCCGTCGCCTGCTATCCGATTGTTCTTGGTGACACCGTCATCGCGCGAACGCCAAACGGAATCGTGGCCTTTGAACTCGATTCAGGAAAGACATTATGGGCGTATCAGAGCGAGGTCGATAGCGGAAAGCTCGTGACCAAAGTTCAATCCGTTCTGAGGGATTACAACCGCACGCTGGAACGAACATTCGTTGGCAACTCGGCGAGCGGGATGCTCACGAGCAACGGACAATTGGTCTTCGCCCTTGATGTGACTCTGAGCAAGCAGCCTTTGAACTTCGGTGCGATCACACCTTCGGACTTACAGGCGCTTGGAATCAAGAATCGCTTGGTCGCGCTGGATGCGGTAAACGGCAAAACACCAGTATGGAGTCTCGGTGGTGGCAACTCGCCGTTGGCCAACCATAGTTTCTTGGGTCCACCGGTTCCTGTCGACACACAACTCTATGTGCTTTCGCAGCACGACAAAGAGATTTATCTCTCGACTTTAATAGCTGCCACGGGCAAGGTTGTCAGCACTCAAGCCATTTCGTTGGTGGAATCTCCTATCGGCGGCCGAACCGAGACGTACCGCAAACCATCGGCGATGATTCCTTCGGTCTCGAACGGCATCATCTTATGTCCCAGTAGCGCGGGTACGTTGGTCGCGACAGATTCGCTGACCGGATCACTGTTGTGGACTTACTATTTCCGTGACGATCCACCAGAACAAATTCGGCGGCGATTTTTTCAAAGCCGCAGTCACGGGCACGTGGGCTATGCAAACTTTCCCGTCGTGGCGAACGGATGCGTTTATTACTTGCCCAGATACTCAGATTTCATCCACTGCCTAAAGCTGTCCACCGGCGAGTTTCTCTGGAAGCGATCTCGCAACGGCGGCGAGTACATCGCCACTGTCGATAGCAAACATCTGGTCTTGGTTGGTGCCAGCTACACACGCGGCTTGTCTGTTGAAGATGGCTCGGTGAGTTGGGAAAAGCTGCTGGGAACGCCGGCCGGACGTGGAATCGCGCTGAATGGCACTTACTTGCTGCCACTCAAGTCTGGCCGCGTTGTCAATTTAGATGTGTCATCGGGCAACGCTGATGGACTCACACTGGCGTCCCAAGCAACGGCCGACGACGAACCGCGAATCTTGACACTCAGCGAACCAGACAATCGAACATCGGCGATGTTGCTGGGAAACCTGATCGCCGCCAATGGACGTATCGTCTCGATGAATGCCACGTCCGTGAAGAGTTTCTCGCAATCGGCGGAACTACTTGATCGGTTGACTTTGATAGAAGCCCCTTCGATCAATGACCAACTGCTGTTGGCCGAATTGGCGATGGTATTGGGGAAAGTTGACGTGGCCGAATCTCGGCTCGAGAAGCTCGCGGCTGATGCGGTTCCGGAAAGTCGGGATCGAGCACGCGGGTTGTTGCGCGAGCTTCTCTATTACCGATTGGAAAACGAAGACACCGATCCGAAGACGCTGTATTCCCGCATCGACAAGCTGGCAACGTCGCCGTGGCAGCGAGCTCGGTCGGTCTTGGAACGGGCTGAATGGCAATACGGGCAGCGCAACATCAAGGGTTTGTTGGCGTCAGTCGGAGAACTCGAAGATTTGCGTCTCGACCTGGGCTTTCCAAAGACCGGAGACCCGCACTTGCACGCGACGATCGCCAGTTGGATCCCGCGACTGCTGGAAGGCGTGCGCCGTGAATTCACGAACGAAGAAATCGCAACGATCGCTGAATCTGCAGATGCAGAATGGAAAGAGCTGAAAGATACCGAGGACATTGAGGCGTTGGAGGCGTTCGTTGTGGGGTATCGGTCTTGGCCGCAGAGCGGTCCTGCTCGGAATCGATTAGCAAAGCTGTGGATCGAAGAGAATAAGTTTCAAGCCGCCGAGTTCTTGTTGCTCGAGAGTCGCAAGCATCCTCACTTAACCGTCCAAGGCGAGGCAACCGTGACCCTGTTCGAGTTATGGAAACGGTTGGGGCTGAATCGCGAAGCCGGCCGGTTGCTGCAAGAACTCAACACGAAGTTCTACGAATCTTCCGTTGGCAAACATGAGACGGGCAAGTCTTTCATGGCCAATGTTTCTCGCAAGACGTTGGCTTGGCAGAACTTCACTGCCTTACAACCGTTGAGTTGGGACGTCGAGCTAGTCAACATTCGCGAGAATCAACTTTCCGATCGTGGAGAATATTTGCGGCGTGATTTCCAAGGCCGACGGCGAATGCGAGGCACGGATGAGGCTTCGTTTCACGTCTTCGAACGCGGCTCGCAGCGGGATCAATTGATGCTGGCGGACCAGGAATCTGGCGTGAAACTTGGCGAGATCCGCATACCCAGCAACCCCTGGTATCCGCGAGCCTTTCATGTTCGTGGCGCTGGCCACTTCGCACCGATCGGGACATCGGCGGCCGTCTGCGGAGTCTCGCTATTGGAACATCGTGACGCTCGCCCCATGTGGACGCACTTCTTCGAATCGGCTCGTTCCAGCAATTCCGCCGCAGCAAGACCTGGCCCTTGCGGACCCTCTTTCTGCACATTTCAAACCAGACAGGGCTTAGTCGTCATCGACCCAGTTTCCGGAAGACTACTCTGGAAACGTGATGACATCCCCAATGACGGCGGTTTGTTCAAGGATCAATACACGGGGCTGTTCGGTGACGAGCGAGTGCTTGTTCTGTTTCACTCGGACAACAAGACCTACACCATGTTCGAAACGCTTTCGGGAAGAAAATTGAGAGAAGGGACGCTTGATCGCGATATGGGATACACGCGTCATGTATTCGGAAGACGGCTGTGCTTTATTGGCTTGCAAGGTATCAGCCGCAAGATCCGCATCTGGGATCCGATCCGAGATCACTTCGATTTGGACATGCCCTTGGTGGGACGCTACCTAAGCGACGTAACTCCCGAGGGTGAATTGGCGCTGGTAGTTAATGGCAATCGGTTGGTCATCATCGACGTCGCGGGCGACATGAAAACCAACCTCGCCATGAAGTTAACTGCCGTTCAAGTGTCCGGTTTGAATTATCTGCGAGTCTTCAGTGATCCCAACAATTACTACATCAATCTACAACGCGCGGAATCGACTCGGCGGAGCAACGTGTACTACACACACATCAGCGACACCTACTTGCCCTCTTCCAATATTGATGGGCCTCTGTTTGCTGTTAAGAGAAAAAGTGGTTTTCCCAGGTGGGCCAAATTGCTGCCCAAACGGACGGTTCTTCGAAATCCGACGGCGAACTTGCCGTTTCTAGTCATGATGAGCCAAGTTCGCGAACTTCAATCGAACAGTTTTCGCAGCAATAGGTCGCTGATGGTCGAAGTGTTGGATGCGCGAACCGGCAATGTGATTGGAACTCGAAGCCAATTGCTGAACGACCAGATCGTTCATCAGTCGCTGGATCGAGAGGCCGGACTCATGCAATTATTCGGGTTCAAGAACCGCATCGACATTCGCTTTGGCCGCAAGCTACAACGCGTCGGCAGAGAAATCGATAGCCTCTAGACGTTCTTTTGAAGGTAGAGCGTTCCAAAAGCCCGGCTTCTGCGAAGCAGCTGGGCTTTTTTGCTTCTTCCACGACCGATTCTCCGCGTCGATTTACCACGCCCGCTCATTGCTTTATAGTGGAGTATTCACGACTGATCCCCACTTTGGAGCCTCGCCATGAGCGACCCCGTTTTCGCTGAACTTTCTCAACTCCAACAATCCGATGGCGCCGATGCGACCATCGATTCGTTGCTCGCCAAACTGACCGAGCAAAAGGACTATCACCGCCTGTTCGATGCGCAGCTCTTGAAGAAGAAACACTCGATGGGATTGCCTCTGGCTCGGCCGACGTCTTTTGATGACGTCCCAGACGATCAACGCGATGACTTCGAGAAAGCTTATATCGACGCTGCTCGCGACTGCGGTCAGCGTTTCCTGGACGACGGCAACATCCCGCAAGCTTACATGTATTTCCGTACGATCCGCGAGATCGAACCTGTCGCCGAAGCCATCGACAAACTCAACACGCGGCGCGAGCCGGACGAGTCAACCGAAGAGATCCTGAACATCGCTTTGTACGAAGGCGTCAATCCCTGCAAGGGGCTCGAGATGATGTTGCATAGCCACGGTACATGCAACACCGTGACCGCCATGGATCAACAATTGGCTCAGCTGTCCGACGCGGACCGGGCCAAGGCCGCAGCGATGCTCGTGAAAAACCTATACAACGATCTCAAGCATTCGCTCAAATACGATGTCGAGCAACGCATGACCTTCGCAGCACAAGTCGACACGATCCGCGAATTGATCACGGGCCGAGACTGGTTGTTCGAGGACGGCAATTACCACATTGATGTGTCTCACCTGAATGCAGTGGTTCGGTTTGCACGATCGTTTTCCGGCGACCACGAAGACCTCGACAAAGCCATTGAGTTGGCCGAATACGGCTCTAAGCTGAGCGACCAGTTCCAATACGGGGGTGAGCCACCCTTTGATGATTTCTACACGGCACACGTGCACTTCTTCAAAGCCATCAAAGGCACCAACGTCGAAGATGCGATGGCCTACTTCAACGAGAAGCTCGAGCAAGAACCCGACGAGCCCGACAAGCAATTGATCGCCTACGTCATCTGTGACTTAATGATCCGCACAAATCAATTAGAGGCTGCGGTGGACTTAGCAACACAATACTTGAAGGATGTCGAGGATCCCAACGGCTTCTCATACGCCCAACTCTGTCAAGATTCCGGTCGCCTCGATTCACTCAAATCCGTCGCAGAAGAAAAGGGAGACTTGGTCACCTTCACAGCCGCACTGCTGCAAGGCGCTAGCTAGCATTATTAGTCCGCTGAATTAGTTGTAATGTTTGGTTAAGGATGTGGCAACCACACTCAGGATAAGGGTTTCCGATGCCAAGAATCTTCATCTCATAGCGTAGAAGGGATTCAGCATATATTGCTTCGATGGTTTCGGAAAAGCTAAGACAAAGATTTGGCGAAGATTCAGTTTTTATTGACATTGACAGTATTCCGATTGGAGCTGATTTTCGAAACCTGGTATTACCCAACCACTTCAACAGTTCCACTGTCCACTTTTTCTGGGCAATACCAGCTCTCCATTGGTGCGTTGTCGTAACAGTCTCCTCGGTAGCTCATGCTTTGGTAGAATTCTTTTGAGTTAAGGTATGATTGATATGCCAAGCTTGCGAACTGTGATCCACGATCGCTGTGCACGATCAATCCCGCTTTGGGATTGCGCAACGCGACGGCTTGCTTGAGAGCATCGAGGGCCAATCGAGCGTTGATGTGTTTGCTTGTGGCCCAGCCGACGATGCGTCGTGAACACAGGTCGTGAACACAGGTCTTGAACGGTGCATAAGTAAACAAAGCCTTCTTTGCAGTCGATGTAAGTAAAGTCGGTCAGCCAAACAGCGTTGACGTTTTGAGCCTCAAATACTCGATTCAAAAGGTTCTTGGCGATCGGTTGATCATGTTTTGAATCGGTGGTCTTGACTCGAAAGGTTCGAGCCGTGCGTGCTCGGATGCCTTGTTGTTTCATAAGTTTGGCGACGGTGTTCTTCGAGCATTTGACGTTTCGCTTAAGCAACTCTTGGTGAATTCGAGGACTCCCATAGTCGTCCTTTCGAGGTTCGTTGTGGACAGCTTTGATGTGTTGTTTGAGCTGTTCGCGACGAATGCTGGCTGGTGCCGGTTGAGCGTTTCGCCATTTGTAGAACGCCGATCGGCTGACCTTAAGCACTTTGCATTGGACTTGCACCGGCCAACGCTGCTGATGCT
>PBMZ01000091.1 GCA_002722955.1 Planctomycetaceae bacterium
CATCCCACGGGGTAATCCGCTGCGAAATTGGAGCCCATTTGACTTCGAGATTGCGATCAAAGATAGCGCCATTGAACCAAAAGGCAAATCCGCAAAGTGGCAATCTATTGCTGGCAATATAATCATGGTCTACATCACGAACGATGATTTTCGCGTAACGATGGAAGGCTTCGATACCCATCGAGACCTTTTCGTTAAGGTTGATGAAGTGCCAATCGAGGAAAAACCGTGATTAAGCGCGTCAATTTTACCGGTCGTCGACGAATTCCCAGGGACCGAATCGATATTGAATTCTTTGATACTTCCCCTCGTAGCTTCACCATCTCAATAGATTTTGACGATCTAGACTTGCCCGAGGATGCAACCGTAGTCTTGGAAGCTACCAGTGCTGGTTCCACAGCTATTCAAAGATTCGAACTTGGCTTAGTTCCATTGGTGGTGCAAGGTGGACGGCACGAATTAACTGAGATTGTCGGCGCAAACGTGTTCTTTACGGTGAAAGTTGTTGATGCAGCAGATCGATTTGGTCGCATCTTAAGATTGGCAGAGAACGTACGACCACATCGTGCCGGAGACGATTCGGAACGAGGACGCAGCGGAATACTTCCAGTGGAATGTAAGGACCTCGGGCAGGAACTATGGAAACTTGAGTTTGGTGAACAACATGTGGCGTTACTTCTGAATAAGAATATCCCTTCCTTGGTCGATGATCTTAGAAGTAACCCCGTCGTCTACGCCTTAATCTATCCAGAGATCGTTCGCAGAGTTTTGCTCGAAGCAATTGACGAAAACGTTGATTTCGAGGAAGACGATGATCGATGGGCAATAAAATGGCTCAGGTTTGGTCGAGACCTTCACCCCAATCGCGATCGCGCACCAGATGCGCAGGATGGGAACGAGCTAATTCATGAGTGGGTTGAGGAAATTGTTACGTCCTTTTGCGAAACGCATGCCTTTTGCGATCAGTTTCGGTGTCTCGAGGAAAACTAATGTTCGTTCGGCGATTTAACTCCAAAGGACTAAGCGTCTTTCGCAAGAGCTTAGATGAAATCCGGACGGGGCGCACACTATCAATGGATCCTAATGTGCTGTTTGATGTGAATCTGACCATTCAACTTGATCCAAACGTCGATTGTGAAGTGCGAAGTTTTAAGCATCGAGGTGATGCAGCGCACTACTTGGAACGAAAACTGTTGCCACTTTCCAAGTATGATGTTGAACGTGACGCGGGATTATGGTCATGGCTTGCCGGTTTCTATTTTGACCAAATCTGTCCGCTCCAAGATGGCGTAAGGAAAGTACGGAATGATTACCATTACGTTTTCGAGCCATTCAATTCGCGACACTCGTATCGACACCTACTGTTTGTGGGATGGAAGGCGTTGACAATAGATGCCAAACACAGCCGGCTTGTTCTTCACGGACCAATTCATCGGTTGCCGAAAATCACAGCAGAGATAATGAAACGCCTTTATCTAACGCGTATTCCATGCATGTTCGAGTTGCTAGAACAACTCTATTGGGATTCGGAACGTGGACGTCCAAGAGTTGGTATTGTTTCACCCGGAATGGTCAAACCGGGTGATCTAACTCACCGTCTTCCGATTCGGATTCGTCAACTGGAGAAGACATATGATCTGATGAGTTTGGATGCCGACCAGTTGCTAGAATTGTTGGGAGATGAGTTTGCCTTGATGGGCGAGTGAGTTGGTGAGTGGTCGTGCTGTTGCTCGTAAAGCAGCAGTGATAAATCGGAGTCCAAGACCACCGAAGACGGGATGACATGCCAACCCACCGTCGAGAAGCTAGGCGGAAGCCGAAGTCGTACTCCTTTCTGATTCAGGATGTGCCGTGGATGCTGTAATTCCGAAAGTGCCGTGGGGGCTTTTGATTCGAAGTCTAATCGGCGGCTGTTTGTTCGTCGTGAGCTATACGTTTGCAGTTTCGGACAATCTGAACGAGCTTAAATTGTACGTAACATTGCAAAGTTACGTTTCCGAGCAACCGAAAAATGGTGATAAGGACAAAGTTCCTCCGCCAAAACCAGACGGCAAGAAAGGCAAGACGCAGACTACAACAAACAATGACACTTTCGGCTTAATGCGAGTCTTCGTAACAGCTTTGTTTGTAGGTATTGTTGTTCACAGCTTTCACCGGTCAGTTTTCTATATCTGCATTGAGCGATGTTTAATTAAGTCGATCAATGGAAAGAGCGAAGACTTTTGGATCGATGCATTAACGATCAGAGAAATCACACGTCGTTGGCGATGTGAATCGAACGAAGAAAATGGGAAATCAATCGGGGATCGGTGTAGCGAATGGGGGAATATCGCGCATCAGCAGTATGTATCCGGTTGGTGTATGCTGCTGGCTGTGTTGTTTGTGCTTGCGTTTCCTGGAACGCCAAAACACTGGTGTCGAATTGCAATCCTGTTGGGAATCGCTGTTGCTTTCGTACTGGCAGCATACGTATCGGATCGACGGTTGCGAGTGCTCATAGAATCATGGAAAGTGATCGATGAAGTAAACACGCCCGATTGGCTCAACGAGTGCAGAATCATGTACCGGAATTGGTGTGAGGGCGAGAATTCGCCGTCAGCAAAATCGAGCATCACTGAGTCGTCCTGCCAAAGTCTATCCATATCAAGCTTGTCTGAATCCACACCATGAGCCAGCAGAATCTTTCCTCTTTTATCTGGTCCGTCGCCGACTTGTTGCGCGGTGATTACAAGCAGTCTGAGTACGGCAAGGTCATACTTCCGTTTACCGTGCTTCGTCGTCTGGATTGTGTGTTGGAGCCAACGAAGCAGGCTGTACTTAGCGAGAAGGAGAAACGCGAGAAGGCGAAGCTGAATCCTGAGCCATTTTTGCTCAAAGCGTCGGGGCAGTTGTTCTACAACACGTCGCCTCTCGACATGAAAAAGCTGATGGGCGATCAGGACAATATCGCCGAGAATACGTTCTCGTACATTCAGGCGTTTTCTGAGGACGTTCGGGACATTTTTGAATGCTTCGAATTCCACAGTCAGCTTGATCGGCTTTCGAAGGCGAATTTGCTTTATCTGGTGGCCGAGAAGTTTGCGAATATCGATCTGCATCCGGATACGGTTAGCAATGCCGAGATGGGGCTGATTTTCGAGGAGCTGATCCGGAAATTTGCCGAACTCTCAAACGAGACGGCTGGGGAACACTTTACGCCGCGCGAAGTCATCCGGTTGATGGTTAACCTGCTATTCATTGAAGATGACGATGCTTTGTCGAAGCCGGGAGTCGTTCGTTCGCTTTACGATCCGACGGCGGGAACTGGTGGGATGCTGTCCGTTTCGGACGAGCATTTGAGTAGCCTCAATCCTGACTCGCGCATGGTCATGTACGGGCAGGAGCTTAACGACGAGTCCTATGCCATCTGCAAGGCCGACATGCTGATCAAGGGGCAGGACGTCAGCAACATCATCAACGGCAACACTCTGTCCGAAGACGGGCTTCCAAGTCAGAAGTTTGACTACATGCTTTCCAATCCGCCGTTCGGCGTCGAATGGAAAAAGATTCAGAAGGATGTCAAGAAGGAGCATCAGCAGGACGGGTTCAACGGCCGCTTCGGCCCCGGCCTGCCGCGAGTCAGCGACGGATCGCTGCTCTTCCTGATGCACCTGATCTCGAAGATGCGACCTACCAAAGACGGAGGCAGTCGCTTTGGCATTGTCCTGAACGGCTCGCCGCTGTTCACCGGCAGTGCGGGCAGCGGGGAAAGCGAGATTCGCCGTTACGTGCTGGAGAACGATTTACTGGAAGCCATCATCGGCCTGCCGACCGACATGTTCTACAACACCGGCATCAGCACCTACATCTGGATCGTGACCAACCGCAAGCCCGCCCACCGCAAGGGCAAAGTGCAGTTGATCGACGCCAGCGAGATGTGGCAGAAGATGCGAAAGAGTCTCGGCAGCAAACGCAAGGAATTGAGCGACGACCACATTGCCGAGATCACACGCCTGTTCGGCGAAGCCAAAGAAGTCTACGTCGATCCCGAAACACGCCAGCCCATCAGCCCCAAGAAGTTAGCCGCCGGTTACAAGAGCGAGCACGGACAGCCCCCCGTCCCCATCAGCCGCATCTTCAAGACCACCGACTTTGGCTACCAGACGATCACGGTCGAGCGACCGCTGCTGGATGAAGACGGCCAGCAGCAGCTGGAAACGCGAGGCAAAAAGAAAGGCCAGCCCAAGCCCGACTCGAAACTGCGAGACACCGAAGAAGTCCCGCTGGGCGAAGACATTCACGAGTATTTCCAGCGAGAAGTCGAGCCGCACGTCCCCGACGCATGGATCGACGAGGACAAGACGAAGATCGGCTACGAGATCCCGTTCAACCGTCATTTCTACGTGTTCAAACCGCCCCGCGAGTTGGATGAGATCGACACGGAATTGAAAGGGGTCACCGATCGGATCGTCGAAATGATCGGAGAGCTTTCGCAATGAGTTTTCCGGCTTACGAGCATTTTCAAGATAGCGGTCGGCTATGGCTTGGAGAGTTCCCAGCTCATTGGGAATCGAAGCCACTCTGGACGATGTTTCGTCGAACTAAGCGGACGGGCTTCGGCGATGAAGAGTTGCTTTCCGTTTACCGCGATTACGGCGTCATTCCAAAGTCGAGTCGCGACGATAACTTCAACAAGCCCTCCGAAGATTTATCGACCTACCAACTCGTCGAGCCGTCCGACTTGGTCATTAACAAGATGAAGGCGTGGCAAGGCTCAGTTGCGATTTCAGAACATCGCGGAATCGTCAGTCCCGCGTATCACGTTTACGAGTGCTTGCACGACGAATGCTCAAGGTATCTCCACCACCTGATGCGGTCGCTGCGATACATCACTGGCTACCTCTCGATGTCAAAAGGAATTCGGATCAATCAGTGGGATTTAGAACCGCAACTTCATTCACGAATGCCGGTCTTGCTTCCCCCACCAGACGAGCAAAAGGCGATCTCGTCGTTCCTCGATGTGGAAACGTCGAAGATCGACGGTTTGGTGTCGGAGCAGCGTCGTTTGATCGAGTTGCTGAAGGAAAAGCGTCAGGCGATCATCAGTCACGCGGTCACCAAAGGCCTGAACCCGAACGCCCCCATGAAACCCTCTGGCATCCAATGGCTCGGCAATCTCCCAGAGCATTGGCCAACGGAGATGATTTCGCGAATTGCAACAAAGATCGGCAACGGATACGTCGGCCCAACGCGAGACATCTTGGTTGAGAGCGGCATCCCGTATGTCCAGGCAACTCACATCAAGAATGGTCGAGTCAACTTCGACGGGGAGTATTTCGTAACTCCCGAATGGAGTGAAACACAATCCAAGGCCACGTTGGAGCTCGGCGACGTTCTGATCGTGCAAACGGGAGCCGGTACGGGTGACATCGGCCTCGTTAGTGAAGAAGAAGTTGGCTATAGCTGCCACGCTCTAATCATCGTGCGGGCGAATACCGAACGGATTCTCGGCTCATTCCTCGCCGTTGCCCTGCAATCACAATACGGCGTTCAAACACTGGAGTCGATTCAAACCGGTGGAATGCATCCGCATCTAAACTGTGGCAACGTCAAGTTCGTCCATGTGCCGATTCCACCAATCGAAGAGCAGCGGGTGATCGTGGACTACGTAAACGAAAAGTTGAAGCGTTTTTCGCTGCTTCAAGCGGAAGCCGAACGAGCCATCGAACTTCTCCAAGAACGCCGCACCGCCCTAATCTCCGCAGCCGTCACCGGCAAGATCGACGTTCGACACTTTGCTAATAAGGGGGCGGCATGAGCACTTCCTCAGCAAGAGTTGCAGCTCTCGAAGAATGGGTCCGTGAAAAAGAAGGTGAGCGGCTGGAGTTCAAGAAGGCCGCCAACCGGTTCGACTTTGAACTGCTGGCGAAATACTGCTCTGCTCTGGCCAACGAAGGTGGTGGCAGAATTCTGTTCGGTGTTACCGACGAACGACCACGACAGATTGTCGGCTCCAAAGCGTTTGACCAGCCGGAACGCACTCGCAAGGGGCTGTGCGAGCGGATTCCGCTTGGAATCGACTTTGAGGAAATCCAACACCCGGATTGTTCGGCCGGGAGTCGCGTGCTGGTATTCTCGGTCCCACCTCGACCAGTTGGCATTCCCATCAAATACGACGGGCGCTACTGGATGCGGAAGGAAGACAGTCTTGTTGAAATGTCGGAGGACCGCCTGCGGGAAATCTTCGCCGAAAGCGGCCACGACTTTACGGCTGATCCCGTTCCTGACCTGTCGCTCAGTGATCTCGACGAGGCTTCGATCGAAGTGTTTCGTCAGCGTTGGATGGCCAAGGCGGCGAAGGCTGAGGACCAGTCACTCGTTGAGCGGCTTCAGTCGCTCAGTGTTGAGCAATTGCTGGAAGACGCCGAGGGCATTACCGACGGAGCACTGACCTATGCGTCATTGATCCTGTTCGGCAATCGGGCAGCCGTCACGAAGCATTTGGCATCAGCTGAGATTGTCTTTGAGTACCGGTCGAGCGATGCATCCGGTCCGGCTCAGGACCGCACGGAATACCGGGAAGGGTTCTTCGGCTACTACGACAAGCTGTGGTCGCAAATCAATTTGCGAAACGACAAACAGGACTTTCAGGAAGGTCTATTCGTTGCCCCGATCTCGACATTCGGTGAACGACCGGTTCGCGAGGCAATTCTGAACGCCGTCAGTCACCGGAACTACCAGCTCAGCGGCAGCATCTTTATTCGACAATTCCCGCGCCGGTTGGAGATCGACAGTCCGGGAGGGCTGCCGGTCGGCATCACGCTGGAGAACATCCTTGATCGGCAGAACCCGCGAAATCGCCGGGTCGCCGAAATCCTCACTCGTTGTGGACTCGTGGAGCGAAGCGGTCAGGGGATGAATCTGATCTTCGAAGAGCAGATCAAACAGAGTAAGCCGGTGCCGGACTTCGCCCGCACGGACCAGTATCAGGTCGGCCTCTCGCTGCACGGAACAGTTCAGGATCCGGCCTTTGTCCGGTTTGTCGAAAAGGTCTCGAAGGAGACGACCGCTTTCTTCAACACGCACGACTGGCTGCTGATGTCAGCGGCAGCTCGTGGCGAAAAACTCCCCAAGGGATTCGAGAAAGAAGCGGCTCGCCTGATCGACCTCGGGATTCTCGAACGAGGCAAGGGGCGGACTCACATTCTGTCCCGGAAGTTCTACGAGTTCGTCGGGAAGACGGGAGCCTACACCCGGAAGAAGGGGCTGGACCGCGAGCACAATCTGGCTCTGCTCAAGAAGCACATCGACGAAAACGCCACCGTCGGCACGAAACTGGATGAACTCTGTCAGGTGATTCCGTCGCTACCGAGAACTCACGTCCAATCGCTGTTGCAGACACTGAAGCGGCGGGGGCTCGCTCACCCGATCGGTCAGCGCCGCGCCGGTGTCTGGTATCCCGGCCCAGCTGAAGAATCGACAGGGGACGACGATAAATGACGTATAACGACGCAAAACATGACGCAAAACAGCCGCCGGTCACCGAGCGAAATCTGAGTCGTAGCATGCACTTATCTCAATACGACGCTATGCGGGATGACGCAAAACGACGCATACCGACGCAATGCAAACCGGCTGACGCAATCAATGCTGAAATAAATCCAGACGTTGGGGGAGGTTTGAGTCTCTGATGGCCCTGCACAAAGAAATCGAATTCGAGAACGACATGTGTGAGCACTTCGGCGCTCACGGATGGCTGTACTCCGAAAAGGACGCGGAAGATTACGACCGCCGGCTGGCTCTCTTTCCCTCAGACGTGCTTGCGTGGGTTCAGGCGACTCAGCCCGACGCTTGGGACATTCTTGTGAAGAATCACGGGGATTCAGCTGGCGAGACTCTGCTGAACCGCCTGCGGGATTCGCTCAAACAGAGCGGAACATTGCACGTGCTTCGAAACGGTTTCGACGTTCTGGGCGTGCGAAGCGAAGTTCGAGTCGCTCAGTTCAAGCCAGCGATGGCGATGAACCCGGACATCATTGATCGATATGAGGCGAATCGGCTGAGGGTTGTCCGACAGGTACGCTATTCACTTCACAACGAAAACAGCATTGATCTTGTGCTGTTTCTGAACGGGATTCCTGTTGCTACCGCCGAGTTGAAAACAGACTTCACGCAAAGCGTTCACGATGCCATCGACCAATACCGTCATGATCGAATCCCCAATCCCAAAGGACAATCCCCCGAGCCACTTCTCAGTTTCCCAAATGGTGCATTGGTCCATTTTGCGGTTAGCAGTAGCGAAGTCTGGATGACAACTAAATTGGCAGGGCCCAAGACGAGCTTTTTGCCTTTCAACCAGGGCAACGATGGCGGGCAAGGGAATCCAGCAAATGCTAGCGGTCACCCAACTGCTTATCTGTGGGAGCAAGTTTGGCAACGAGATAGTTGGCTAGACATCCTTGGCCGTTATCTGGTTGCAGAGAAAAATGACAAGAAGCAGATTCAGTCGATTGTATTTCCGCGATTCCATCAACTTGACGTCACGCGCAAGCTGACATCGACAATCTTAGATGAGGGTCCCGGCCAGAAGTACTTGATCCAGCACTCCGCAGGAAGTGGCAAAACCAAGTCCATTGCTTGGACGGCTCATTTCCTGGGTGACCTTCATGACTCGAACAACAACAAAGTTTTCGATTCAGTCATCGTCGTGTCGGATCGAAATGTCATTGATGGACAGTTGAGCGAAGCGATCCAGATGATGGAACGCACCAAGGGAGTAGTCGCCACAATCAAGGGGAAGTCAGGCAGCAAGAGTGCTGAACTGGCCGAAGCATTAGCAGGCGACAAAAAGATCCTGGTTTGTACCATCCAGACGTTTCCCTTCGCGCTTCAAACTGTGCGTGAATTGGCGGCGACCGAGGGCAAACGGTTCGTTGTCATTGCCGATGAAGCACACAGCTCGCAAACGGGCGAAGCGGCATCGAAACTGAAAGCAGTCCTCTCGTTGGAAGAGCAGCAGGAAATCGCCGACGGCGGAGAGATCAGCACAGAGGACATTCTTGCATCTCAAATGTCCGCACGAGCGAAAGAAAGCGGAATCTCGTACATAGCCTTCACGGCAACACCGAAGGCTAAGACGCTTGAAACGTTTGGGAGACCTGCCGATCCAACTCAGCCAGCATCAGCAGATAATCTGCCCGAGCCATTCCATGTCTACTCGATGCGACAAGCAATTGAAGAAGGATTCATTCTTGATGTGTTGAAGAACTATACGTCCTACAAACTGGCCTTCAAGCTGGCGAACAACGGAAAGGAATGGGACGAAAAGGATGTAATTCGCAGTGAGGCGATGAAGGGCCTGATGCGATGGGTTCGGTTGCACCCCTACAACATCGCGCAGAAGGTTCAAATTGTTGTTGAACACTATCGCGAAAACGTAGCCCACTTGCTCAACGGACGAGCCAAAGCAATGGTCGTGACTGCCAGCCGAGTTGAAGCCGTACGCTGGCAGTTGGCGATCAACAAGTACATCCAAGACAAGGGGTATCCAATTCGGACGCTTGTCGCTTTTTCGGGCGAAGTCTCCGACAAAGATTCAGGCCCCGACCCCTTCAAGGAATCGAGTAAAGATCTGAATCCGAACCTCAAAGGCCGCGATATTCGCGAAGCGTTTCGGGGAAGTGAGTACCACGTTTTGCTAGTGGCGAACAAGTTTCAAACCGGTTTCGATCAACCGTTATTGTGCGCCATGTACGTCGACAAGAAGCTAGCCGGTATCCAAGCGGTTCAAACGCTCTCGCGGTTGAATCGTTGCTTCAAAGAAGATGGACTTGAGAAAGACACAACCTATGTCTTGGATTTCGTGAACGAGCCAGCAGAAGTCCTAGCGGCATTCAAGACTTACTACACAACTGCAGCGCTGGAAGACGTCACCGATCCCAACATCGTACTCACGCTAAGAACCAAGCTCGATGGTTATGGCTACTATGACGAGCCGGAGATTGAACGAGTTGTCGATGTTGTGCTCAATCCTAACGCAAAGCAGAGACAACTTGAATCAGCGATCCGGCCTGTGGCATTTCGCCTGCTGCGAGAATTCAAGGATGCGCAACAACAGCTAAACGCTTCCAAGGAATCAGGCGACAAATCGGCGTCCAAAGCAGCCCGGAACAGAATGAACGCGTTGCTTCTATTTCGTTCCGATGCTGAAACGTACCAACGAGTATATACGTTTCTCTCGCAGATATTTGATTACGGAAACACCGACTTCGAGAAGCGATCGATCTTCTTTCGGTATCTTCTCCCCTTGCTCAAATTCGGCCGCGAACGAGAAGGCGTCGATTTATCAGAAGTAGTTTTGACGCATCACAATCTCGGCAATCAGGGCATTCGGAGAATGAACCTAAATGTGGGCAAGAGCCCGCAACTGAAGCCCGTTTCCGAGGCAGGCAGTGGAGTTGTTCGTGAAGTGCAACGGGCTCAGCTCAGCGAAATCATCGAGAAGGTCAACGAATTATTCCAAGGCGAATTGACCGACAACGACAAGCTCGTTTACGTCAACAACGTACTACTTGGAAAACTTCTCGAGTCTGAAACATTGATCAAACAGGCAGCGAGCAACACGAAAGAACAATTCGCCCACTCGCCAGACCTAGCAAAAGCAATTACTGACGCCATCATCGAAGCATTGGATGCGCATACCGAAATGAGCACACAGGCGTTGAATTCAACGGAGATACAAGACGCGCTCAAGGATATCTTGATCTCACACTCAGCCCTCTACGAACGACTCAAATCAATGGCTTCGACCAAATGAATAATTCGAGGGCATTATGCCAAAAAAACACAAATTCCAACCAGTCAAGACTTGGCTTGAAACTTGTGAGCAATTGAAAGCGAGTATTGAGGCAAACGAACTGAAGGACCATGATCGCTGGCGACAAACAATTACCGAAGGTTTTGCCGATGTTGAGTACATCTGGGGCGATATACGCGAAAAGTTTTCTGAGCACCGCTGTGACACGTTGGAACTCTTAAAGACTCTTGCGCTCGAGTTGATTGATCAAGCGGAGAAGGCGACAGTTTCGGACGATGACCTACACCCCTTGAGTCGAAGAATCGGCGCGTCATGGTCAATAGCTCGCAAACTTCACCTTAAACAGAGCGTACAAGAATTTAGGAGGCCTGGTCGTCGTCCCATTCCCGCCGAAGAAAGGTTTGATCTCATCCTCGAATTATATAACGCATTCAAGAGCGGGCCTGTCGAAGAAGTGAAGCGACGAGCTGAGGTCAGAAAACTAATCGACAGAACGCGAAGATGGTTAGACGGCGATTGGGACAAGAGACGAAGTGGCAGGCGGTGGCGCGACGATCTTGACCAGACCAAACGAAAAAAGCTTGAGAAGATGAGACCCGAAATACGGAATTTCCGAAAACGCAACCACGGCAAATCTCACGGCAAAACCTAACATTGACGAATACGATTTGCCGCGAAAAGAATCTTCAAAATAATTCTAGCCCATACGACTAGAGTCTGGTTGCTTCGAGAGCGTTCCTAATGGGCACGGCAAAACTCAACTAAAAAATTGCCATTTTCGCCGCGAAACTCCTTGCTACTCTTTTGGGAAATCAATTTCTCTTAGAGCAAGGAGCAAAAATGTCCGTTGCAGAACTGAAACACGATAGAGCGGCTCATACCTACGACGAAGTCGCCAAGTTACTCAGTGTAAGTGAGCGAACGGTCTGGCAACTCGTCAAGAACGGTCAACTCAAAGCATTTCGAATCGGTCGTTCCGTCCGAATCTCAAGACATGAGCTTGATGCGTTTATCCAGCGTCGAGAAGCTAGGCGGATCGCATGATGGGCGGTTTGAC
Organism: Planctomycetaceae bacterium; assembly: GCA_002722955.1. Taxonomy (GTDB): domain Bacteria; phylum Planctomycetota; class Planctomycetia; order Planctomycetales; family Planctomycetaceae. Next base: position 11,853 of record PBMZ01000091.1, read on the forward strand.
TGGCTGGCTGAGAGTCAATCGCCACACTCCGTGCGCAATTTGTGCCAAGCCCGATTGGTGTCTAATCTCGGAAAATGGCTCCGCCGCCATTTGTCCACGCGTCAAATCGGAAAGACGAATGGGCGATGCTGGATGGCTTCATCGCTTCGAATCGTCCAACATCCAATTTCTGCCGACGCCGCCCGAAGAAAGTGCAACTGAAGCTTACGGTGAGCATCATTGGGCCGTGCGAGCAGATGAATTCTTCGAAAGTCCATTCTCAGCCACAGCCCGAGAGCGACTTGCGAGCGAATGGCGTGTTCGTACAGCAGTTATCGAAGCATTGATGATTGGCTGGGATGGCAAGACCTATTCGATCCCGGAATGCGACGCTGATGGCAATATCATCGGAATTTCTCGACGTTGGCCCGATGGTCGCAAGAGATTCCATTCTGGTGGTAATCGAGGGCTGACGTACGCAGCGGATTGGTATGAGGACGACGGATCAATCTACGTCGTTGAAGGAGCGTCCGACGTCGCTGCGATGCTACAAGCAGATTATTGCGTCATAGGTCGCCCGAGCAGTTCAGGTGGCCTCAAACACTTGGAGAAGATGCTTATGCGAGTCGATCGTGAAGTGATCATTCTCGGCGAGAACGACAAACGGCCAGACGGAACTTGGCCCGGATTGGCTGCCAAGGACTTGGCAAAACGGTTGTGTTGGAAGCTTCACAGGAAGGTGAAATGGGGCTTACCAAACGACGCAAAAGATATGCGGGAACAATTATCTAAGAAAGGATCGCATTATGAACGATGACATTCGAATTAAGGACGAATTCAGCCCCAAAGACAAAAAAAGCCCGCCGGCGGTCAACCAAACGGGCCAAGACTCAATGGCTGAATTATCTCAATATCGTGAGAATGATTCAATTGCGAACTGGCCTGATCCAAAGCCGTTGCCAAAGATCGAGCCCGTTACTTCGTTTGATGAAACCATGCTTCCGGAGACACTTCGTCCTTGGATCGTCGATATTGCTGAACGTATCCAGTGTCCGATGGACTTTCCGGCAATTGCAGCGATGGTTGTGCTAGCTGGCGTTGTTGGTCGAAAGATTGTCATTCGCCCCAAACGTTGTGATGATTGGCAGGTCACGCCGAATCTTTGGGGAGCCGTCATTGGGAGACCCGGTACGATGAAGTCTTCCGCGATCAAGGAACCACTTAATGTCCTCAATCAGCTTGACGAAGACGCGAAGAAAGCATTTGAACGAGAAATGAAAGAGGCGGAAGCGGGTCGAATCATCGAAAAGACGAGACAGGACGTCTTAAGAAAACAGCTAAGAAACGAAATCGAATCTGAGAAGGACGCGAGCAGGATTGCACGACTACTTTCTGAATCTGGTGTGAAATCTCCACACCGCCGACGTTACTTGGTGAATGATTCAACCGTCGAAATGCTGGGTGAGATACTTAGGGACAATCCGCAGGGCCTTGTCGTGTATCGGGACGAGCTGACGGGACTGTTCAGGTCACTCGACAAGCCGGGGCAAGACACGGCACGTGCTTTCATTCTCGAATCGTGGAACGGTGATAACAAATTTGTCTATGATCGTATTGGTCGCGGCACGATCGACATTCCGGCTTCTTGCCTATCGATGATCGGTGGTATTCAACCCGGCCCGTTTCTTGATTATCTGCGATCTGCGGTTCGTGGTGGCCGTGGAGATGACGGGCTTTTGCAACGTCTCCAGCTCTTGATTTGGCCAGACATTGGCCCAGAATGGCGAAACGTCGATCGTTTTCCTGACACAGGTGCGAAGGAGAGCGCACTTGACGTCTATTTGCGATTGGCACAGAAACCACACCAAAAGGACGGCTCAATCCCGTTTCTACGATTCGCCAGTGACGCTCAAGAATCATTTGATGACTGGCGTGAAAAGTTGGAAAGGCGATTGCGTTCTGGCAATGAACATCCTGCGATTGAAAGTCATTTGGCGAAATATCGCAGTTTGATTCCCACACTCGCCTTGTTAGTTCATCTCGCAGATTCTCTTACCAGCCCAGTTTCGCTTTGCTCTCTCAACAAGGCATTGAGTTGGGGAGAATACCTTGAAAGCCATCTACCGCGAATCTATGGAGCTCTCGGCACAAACGGAGTGACGCCTGCGAACGCACTGGCCTCAAAGTTGATTGAAGGCAAGCTCGAAGCCCGATTCTGTTTGCGTGACGTCTACCGAAAAGGTTGGTCAGGCCTGAGTCGTGATGAAGCGGAGGCTTCGATCGAAGTGCTAATCAATCATGATTGGCTGGCTAAAATGGAATTGGATTCCCGTTCAGGCTCAGTTTTCAAGATTAATCCAAAGATTCATGAAGATAGAAGTCACTGACAGGACTGACAGTTGCGAACGAACGCGAATCGATGCGAGTTATTGTCAGTGTTGTCAGTACGTTTTTAGCGGTGAGCGACAGTTTGGTGAATCGCTCGCGCAGAGTGGTCTAGTCAATCTAAAGTGCCCCAAGTAATTCTCAATCATTCTGTTGCAACTACTTCATTGAATTGACGTTAGGGGTGATTTTATGTGGCCAATGGATTCAAAGCTTGTGCGATATCGACGGTTACAATTTAGCGATTTTTGCTCGATCCCGTTATTACGTGCTGATTGATTCGTGCTTCAACGCGTATCACCAAATCCTGCAATTTGGAGTGGTACTAGAGTGTCTCCGATCATTGCGAAGTCGAGAGAAGTCGCATTGAGTTTCAAAACAGGTGACGCACACGCGGAAGCCGATGATCCTGACGCCTGTGTTGACGTTATGTCAACACAGGCACATGGGAGATTGTCATGTTGATGAGTGATCAATTACGCGAATGTATCGAAGTCTCTGGGCTGAGTTTGTGCCAAATTGCCAGAGACATTGACGTTAACATTTCAACCCTGTCACGATTCATGAACGAAGAACGCGGGCTTCAAATAAGAGTCATTGATGACTTGGGCGAATATCTCGGCCTCGAAATCCATTTTGGCGAGGAATAATCTATGGCCAGCATTGTGAAGATCGGAAGCGGAAAAAGACCGACACGGGCGATTGACTTTGTTGACGCGACCGATCAGCGAAAACGCAAACGCATTAGACTCGGCAAGGTAAACAACAAGGAAGCGGCTGAAACTAAGCTTCGCATCGAAAAGCTCTTGACCGCGAAGATACTCAACCAAAGCCTGGATAACGAAACCGCCCTTTGGTTAAAAGGTATTCCAGACACAATATATGATCGAATTGCGAAGACTGGGCTTTGTGCGGCACGCCTACCAACAGCCGACAGTCCGTCGATTGAAGGGTGGATCTGTAAGTATCTGACTGAGCGGAAGTCTGACCGCAGCTACAAATCGAGTAGCTACGACAGACTTCGGCAATCGGCTGATCGAATCATCGCGTATTTTGGAAAGCTAACTCCGGTTGATTCGATCACGCCAAACGATGCTAAAGAATGGAGGGCATCGATGATCACTGAGGGCTTAGCCGAGGCAACTGTTCGGTTGCACTGCCGAAACGCAAAGACAGTTTTTGCTGAGGCAACGGAACGTGAGCTGATCTCACGCAATCCATTTGCAAAGTTAAAGAGTTCTTCAGTTGCTGCAAAAAACGATCGGCTGATCGATGAGGAAGAAACCGTCAGGCTTCTTGACGCCGCGCCTAACGTACAATGGCGACTCCTCATTGCGTTAGCGCGGCTGGCAGGACTTCGAGTCCCTTCTGAATCTCACAGCTTGACTTGGGATTGCGTGGATTGGTCAGATGAGAAACTTACAGTTTACGCTCCCAAGACCGACACGACACGGATCGTTCCCATCGTTCCTGAATTGTATGAACTCCTATTGGATGCTTCTGAACAATCCGATGGCAGCGTCGAGCTAATAACGTTGAGTCGGAATAATCTTCACCGAGACTTTCACAAAATCATCCGGCGCGCTGGTGTCATCCCCTGGGATGATCTTTGGCAGACCCTCCGTCGATCGGCCGAGACGATGTTCGCCGAGGAACATCCTCAAAAGGATGTGAGCGCGTGGATCGGCCACAGTGTCGCCGTGTCCTTGAAGCATTACGCCAAGCCATCGGAAGCCCAGTATAAAGCTGCTTCAAGTCGGCGAGTCCTGAGCGCGCCGAAAAGCGCAGCGAAAAGCGCAGCAGTAAGGAGTGGCACGGGGTCGCAGCATGTCGCAACCGAGCCAAATGGGATTGATGAGGAAGAACTAAGTGCGCAAACAAAAACCCGCATGGTGCAACGGGTTGCGTCACCATGCGGGTCTTTGCAAGAAATGGGCAGAGCCGGAATCGAACCGGCGACACCAGGATTTTCAGTCCTGTGCTCTACCAACTGAGCTATCTGCCCCAGCGAGCGGGCGAATATACGCGATTAATGCGTTGCTTGCAACTGCCTAATTCGGAATTCTCGAAGCATAAAGGGATGATCTTACCGGCCGCAATGACATCACAAGTCGGCGGTCAGCGAATGTTCCCTGTTATCATTCCGATGACGTAAAATCCCATGGCAATTGTCCCAAGAGTACCCATGATGATGCCGAAGACCGCACGCCCCATTCCGTGACGTTGGGGATTCTTCTTGATGTCCATCACGGCAATGACGCCGATGATCAAAGCGAACGGAGCGGGACAGCAAAGTAGGCTGAAAAGACCCAAATACCCGGCGGCAATGGCCCATCCTGACCGTCCGACGGGCAAGAGCATCCGCGCGGTTGCGTCTTCACCCAAACCTTGAGACGGCCTCGACCGCTTGCGTTTACGGGGACCGGGGGGCGGCAACTCCTCGTCGCAATATGGGCAAAATCGATCTTCTCGAGTGACTTCTTCAGCACAGGCGGGGCAAGTTCTCATGAGTTGTTCTTCGAGGCTGTGTTCTCCGTGGCGTGCGCTTCCAGCTTGCGAACCTGACAGAGTCGCAAGCTGGAAGCGTACGCCACTTGCACTTCAGCCGAGCTTGTTCTTCAACGCTTACTTCTTCGAGGGTATCGTCAAATAAACGGGTGTCGAGGCATAATTGGTGGTAATCGAGAACGTGATCGAAACTCGAGCCAACGCGGCAATCGCGAGCCGCTCGACCGGCACAGCTTTGTCGCTGGCCTCGAGGATGATCTTGCCTTCCAGCACATCCCCCGTCAGTCGCGTTTTGCTGGCTTTCGAGACGGTCACTCCTGACGGCAACTGTGCTCCGTGAGTCGTACTGAAGTACTTGAATGCCATCGCCAAAGTCACCGGTTCCTTGAAGCCATCCTTCCGAGTAATTCGCACGTCCAGTTCGGCCTTGCCGCCGGGCTCGAGCGTGATTTCCTTTTGCTTCGTTTCGACGCTTAGCAAATCAAGGGACTCGGTGACACCGATGATTTGTGTCTTGATCGGCGAGCGTGCTTGCCCACCACCTTGAGTTTGAAGTTCACAAGTCACGCGACCACGGCGCACGATCTCTTGTTCGGCTCCGTCAGGCGAGGTTACTTTCGCCCGGCCGGAGATTTGAACCAAGGACGCTCCGATCGCCGCATTCTTGTCAGCAGACAGAATCAGTCCGCAGTGATTCATACCAGCGGGAATCGTGGCGGGCTCTAAGTGGACTCCTGGCGGCAGTCCGTCCAACTGAATTTCCACAGGTTTGTCGAAGCCATTCAGACGGTTGATGCGAGCAAACCACATCATCCGCGTTCCCGGTGCAAGCTGTGCGTAGTAATACTCACCGTGCAGCTCAAAATCCGGGCCGCTCGGCTCGGCTCGAAGATGGTAAATGAACCGCTCGCCACCACGGTCGTGAAGATCGCGGATGGCGATTGTGTACTTTCCATCAGTGGGAGCTTTGAAGTAATACTTGGCGTCGGTTGTTTGCAAACCGTCATCGGCCTCAGCCAGACGCTTTCCTGTGCTGTCGAAAATCTCAAGCACGCCGTCAAGCGGTAAGCCGCGTCGATTGGCGATCACCTCGAACAAGTAGTAGCGGTCCTTCAAAGCGTCGAACGAATAAAAGTGGCTTTCGTTCGCACTGCTTAAGTGACCGTTCAGACCGACAGGCAACTTGACCGGCATTGCAGTCTCGGCCGATACGTTACCTTTGGCAGTAACCTGAGGATGCTCGCTAACCAACACGTCCACGGGATTCGTCGAGCCCGCGGGTGTCTTGACCCGGACCGGTTTCCAGTCCAGCTTGTCACTGGCCTCCGGCGAGACCGACGCCGTTTGCACATCGTTCAGGTTGTGCCCGATCACACGAACGTCGCTGCTTTGACCTCGCTGCACAACGAACGGAAAGACCGTGTGAGCGAACGGTTGATCAGAGATCTCGACACAGTAGACGTATTTGTCGTTGCCAATGTAGCGAGCGTCTCGGACTTCCAGCACGTAGTCGCCTGTTTGGGGAAGTTGCATGGCGATGAATGAGTCCGCGCCATAGAAGTTGTCATTCTGCGAGAGGACTTGGCCGTTCGGACCGTAAAGCGTCAGGATTGGATCCATCAAATAGTTGCCATTCCCACTTTGCATGCTGTGGACGGCATGGGTGACTCGCTGAGCAAACATCTGAAACGTGATGACTTGGCCGGCTTTGCCGCTGACCTTATACATGTCCACATCTTCGGCCTTTTCGCAGACGCCCGAGATTGCAACGGGCAATGTCACAGCTTGAGCCGCCGACAGTGTGCCGTTTTCGCTTGTGGCTTCCGCGACAACAGGAAAGTCTGACACCATCAAATGCGCGACGCTCGAGACCGCGGTCTTCGTGGCCGCGCGGACTTCGTAAACTCGGGCGGCCTGGTCAACGGGCACGGTACACTCGAAACGAAATGGCGTTCCCGTTCGGCCGCGACCGCTTCGAGGTGCCTTGATGGGTTTCGTCTCCAGGAACTTCATCTGGATACCCGGTCGATCGAAAAAGACCGAGTGCGTGCCGTCCAGAGTAAAGTTCGACCGCAGCTTGACTTCGCTGGTTGTCCCTCGTTGCACAACGACGGGCGTAGTGCTTCCCAGTTGTCGAAAGCCAACTTTGATTTCAGCTTCAGTAAGACTCGGAATCGCGACAACAACCGCGAGCATTATGGCAAGAGTTCGCATCGATCGATCCTCGTTGGAATGTGGCATCTTGTGAGTTGCTTCACCAGTTGCCAGTCGAATGATCTATCGATCTTAATGGAAAGACATGGTCGAAAGAAAGTCGTTACGTCGATCGCGAAGCCAACAACCGGCGAGCGCGGCTTGCGTCCAATCACACTTACTTCCGAGTGCCCCACGAATTCAGAACGACCACGAATTTATGAGAACAACTCGTGGTCGTCCTGAATTCGTGGGGAAATGGAATTATTCATCGAAAGCAAGGCCACTGGGCTTACTCTGCTACAACGTGAAAGCTAGCAGTCATTCCCTTTCTTTTTCTCGCTGAATGCTGCACGATGAACGCCACTGACTGAATTACTTGGTGGAGATTGAGGGTAGTCCCTTGGAAACTCAAACCTTTGCCTGTTGCGTCTTCCTTTTCGCCTCGATCGCCGCGGAAAGTGAACGCGTTCCCGCGACGCCGGGGACAACCGTCACGATTGATCGGCCGAAAACGGAACGTGGCTCGGTGACTGTTCGAGTTCCCAGTGATTACTCTCCAAGGCAAAAGTACCCGGTTATCTTCTGGTACGGTGCGAACGGTGGACCGGTCACACAGATTGACGGTGGCAAGGGTTGGATCGTCGTCGGCATGTCGTTTGCGAAGCTCGAACGGATTGCTCGCATTCGCGATTACGCTGATCGGAACTGGCAACTTTGCCGAGATGTCCGGCGACATCTTGCAAAGACTCTGTCGCTGAACAAGCACAGTTACATAGGCGGCTTCAGCAAGGGCGGCAACACGGCCTACATGATCGCCCACGTGGCCCCCAAAGATCTCAGCGGCGCCATCATAGTTGGCGGGGGCAAGTTTCCCGCGTTCGCAGTGGCGACTGTTACTTACCGAAAGCCGGCGGCAATCTTGATCGGTATCGGAAATCTCGACATCAATTATCCGTTGGCCCGGAACGCAGCCGACCAGTTAACTCGAAGTCGTGCCCTGGTGACTTTCGTCGAGTGGCCAAACACGGGCCACAGCACAGTCATCAATGAAGCATTCAAACAATGGTTCAACGTCCAACGGCACCGCGAGGATGAAGAGTTCAAAGAACAAGCACGCTCAGAAATCACAATGACACTTGCCGAGGACAGCAAACCGAGTTTCGAACAGTACGAGCGACTCGCTGAATTACTCAAGTCACCAGAAATGATCTTCGCCACAACGACCGAGCGTAAGAAGCTGGAACGTCAGTTGACCGCATTAAGATCCAAAGCAGATGTCAAGAAAGCGATTGCCGCACAAACGGCGTTTAATGACTTGCTAGCTCAAGAAGCAAAGCTCACCGGTCAACTAAAGCCCAATGCAAAGGCTTTGGAAAAGCTAAGCGAGCGATTCTCTGACTTCGCCAACGAGCATTCGGAGAGCAAATGGAAAGAGCTCGCAGCAGCGGCCGTGAAACGCATTCGTAAACGGATCGGCTTTAAAGACAGGTGAGATGCCGACTGAAATCCGGCATGCTGGAATCTGCACAGTTCCGCATCTTAAATGCCAAAGGCATTCCACCCGCAACTTCGCTGCTCAACCCTAACCCTCAAATCACAAAAATGCAGATTCTCCCGAAAAACCGCGCAATTTGTTGACATTTCTACAACCCGCAAATCACTATAGATAGACAGCAGCAAAACCGCGAAGCACTTCTCACCAGGGCGACAGGGGCGGTGGCCGGGTTCGGCAGAGTTTGAAGGATCGGAAATCGATCCACAAACGACGCTTCGCGAAAGCTGAGCGAGCTGGCAGTTGCTGTAAAGAATCGGTGCGAGTTCCGTTGGAGAAGGGGCTGTTCGTCGTGATCCATTGGCTTAGGCCAACTGTTCACAGCGAGCATTCCAACGGTTGGATCTCAGGTAGGCCGAGACCTGATGTCTGTGGACAACCGACTCATCTCATAGCTCAAGGTCCGGAAAAATGCGTATTAATCACTGGCTGAGTGCGATTGGCAGCCGGCTTCGACGTCACCAGACGCAAGCTCGCCAACCAAGACGAACACAAATTCAGCGAATCGAAAATTTAGAAGACCGTACATTGTTGACGGTCTCAGCCTTCTTCTTTGGCGTCAACTCAGCATTCAGTCGACTGCTGATGACAGCATTGTCCCATGGTAGACGACCATCC
>PBMZ01000092.1 GCA_002722955.1 Planctomycetaceae bacterium
ACCGGCGGTGGACGTGGCATCGGGAAACAAATCGCACTCCGACTGGCTGAAGCTGGCGCGGTCGTTGCCATTAACTACCGAAGCAACTCGACCGCGGCCGAAGAAACCGTTCAACAAATCCGCGCGACAGGTGCGCAAGCCATCGCCATTGCCGCTGATGTCACCTACGGAGTTGACGTCAATCGAATGGTGGCCACTATCTCCAGCGAGCTTGGCCCAATCGACCTACTTGTGAACAACGCGGGAATCTATGACCTCGTCCCCCACAACGAAACCACTGAAGAATTGTGGCACGCGACGATCCAATCAAATCTTACAAGTGCCTATCTTGTAACTTGGGCCATCAAGGACAGTATGATCGAACGTCGATTTGGCCGAATCGTCAACATCGCCTCGGTAGCGGGACTCGACCCAAGACCCATGTCGATCGCTTATTCCGCTAGCAAAGCCGGCTTGATCGGTTTGACCAAGAGCGTCGCTTCCGCACTGGCCGAATACGAGATCCGCTGCAATGCGATCGCTCCGGGTTTGATCCAGACGGAGATGATCGATGGCGTCGAACAATCGACGATCGACACGCTGATCGCCGCAACACCTTTAGGTCGCATCGGAACACCACATGATGTAGCCGATGTCGCACTCTTCTTGCTTTCGGACCAGTCACGCTTTACCACCGGCCAAACGATCGTCACCAGCGGCGGCCGTGTCATGTTGCCGTGATTTCATCTGCTAACTCGCTTGCCAGTCAAAAGGATCAATCAACTGAAGCGGGAACCAGAAAAGTCAGACGTATTTCGTGTAGCAAGTGTCAGGCCATGCACATTCGCAGTTGCAGCAATTGAAGGAATCGACTGCAGGTAAAGGGCGGCTGGTGTTCAGCCTGCCCCATTCTTCCGCGATCTCCGTCGTCACGGGCAGGATACGATCGGCGTAATCACCCTTCAGTTGTTGCAGCCACTTCGACAATCTCTCGGCCTGTTCGTAATCACGTCCTGAGATCAACTCAATTCCTTTCCGAATTTCTCGAATCGATACGACAGAAATAGCACCTCCATTGGGAATTAACTCAGACTGAAACCATGAGCGAACGTTTTGGTTACACCGTTCTCCTTTCCGCAATTCCGAAACGACATTCGTATCGAGGATGTATTGCATCAGTCGCTCAATTCCACCGAACGAATCTGACCAGGAATGCGAGCGAAGTCGTTGTCAGTCCCCACATTGGGAATTTGATTCAGGAATTCTTCAAATGACACATCCGTCTCATCTGTGTCTTTGAAAACGACGATAACTTCCGCGTTTTTAGGCAGCGTGACACCTTCCTTCAGCTGCACACTCCCATTCTTAACAATCGCCTCATACGTGATCACGGACATTTCAACCTCCAATCGATATTGTTGTTATTCTAATTTTCCATGCGATCTCATAAAAGCAGTTTTTGATGAAAACTCGAACGGCTAGCGGTCATGCTCCTTCGCAATCCCCGCCTCACTCATCAGATATTGTTGATGGGTGCTTTGTGTGCTAGGCTACTAGTGACTGTCACACACGAACTTAAGGAACGAGCATGAATCGGCCACAAACTCCTGCGCACCCAGTGTTCTCTCGCCGTTCGGCACTTCAAGCTGGTGGAATCGGTGTGCTGGGACTGGGAATCTCCGAATTGACGGAGATTCAAACGGCTGTTGCCAGCGATGTTGCCAGCCGAGCTAAGTCTGTGATTTTTGTCTTCTTGACGGGCGGTATCTCTCATCAAGACAGCTTCGACATGAAGCCCGAGGCATCCGAGACTGTGCGGGGCGAGTTCAATCCCATCAATTCCGTGGTACCCGGTATCAGCATCTGTGAACACTTGCCGCTGTTGGCTCAGCGAACGGACAAGTTTGCTCAAGTTCGATCGATTGGCACCGAAAGCAATGGGCACGAGTTCGCTTGCCATATGATGCTGACCGGGCGGTTGGATATGCCTGCCGGATTTACCCTGAAGGACATCCCTAATGCGAACGAATGGCCATCGATTCCATCGCAACTGACATACGCACTCGAAGGCCGCAACAATCTGCCACCGGCTATCATCTTGCCAGAGCCGAGTGTCAATGAAGCCAACCGTGTTCGACCAGGACAATACGCTGGCCGGTTAGGTTCGAAGTACGAAGCATGGCATGTTGACATCGCGGCGAAGTGTCCGCTCGGAAACGGAGCGTGTCCCGATTGCTTCCGCTTTGACGGCTCCGAGTTTCAACATGCGGCCGATTCGATCTTCGCCACTCCGATGCTGACATTGCCCGAGGGTGGATCGCTTCGGCTTCGTGGTCGAGTCGGCTTACTTGGTGAGATCGAGCGGCAACGCGAAGACTTACAGCGAATCGCTCAAGTTCGGAAACTCGATCGGCATCGCCAGCAAGCGATTTCCGTCTTGGCCGATCCAAAGACAAGCCGTGCGTTCGACGTCGAGAATGCGGATCCGAAATTAATTGAGCGATACGGAAAGAACAAATTCGGCCTTTCAGCATTGATGGCCTTCCGACTTGTCGACGCCGGCGTCAAACTAGTCCAAGTCAACCTTGTAAAGAACTCGTCGTGGGACACGCACCAACGCAATTTCCCGAACTTGAGGGACAACTTGTTCCCACCCGCAGACCAAGCCCTGTCAGCGTTAATTGACGATCTGAACGAGAGCGGCCTTATGGACGAAACACTCTTGATCATCACGGGCGAGTTCGGTCGCACTCCGAAGATCAACAAGAATGGTGGCCGAGACCATTGGGGGCCCGTCATGACGTCTCTATTTGCTGGCGCCGGTGTTCGCGGAGGCCACGTCATTGGCAAGACCGACAAGATTGCAGCGTACCCAATCGCTGACAAGCAAACTCCCGAAAACGTCGCCGCGACGATCTTCGATGCCCTTGGAATTCCACGGTCAATGCATTGGAAAGATATCGACGGGCGACCGCACGAGATGTATCGTGCGGAGCCAATCTACGATCTGTATTCTTGATGGGTCCTATGGTCAGAACAATCTCTGCAATAGCCGTGCTCTTGATAGGCCACGGCACTCTCATTGCTGAAGATGCGATTCCGTGCCGACTGCGGGTCCTGTGCTACAACATTCATCACGGCGCAGGCGTCGATCGCAAACTGGACTTGCCGCGAATCGCTCGCGTCATCACTAGCTTGAAACCGGACATCGTCTCGCTTCAAGAAGTCGACCAGCGAGTTTCTCGCACTAATCAGGTTGATCAACCGGCCGAGCTTGCCCGACTGACCAAGATGAAGGTGGTCTTCGGCGACAATATCGAGTTTGGTGGTGGCAAGTACGGAGAGTTTGGTGGTGGCAAGTACGGAAATGCTATTCTGTCAAATCACCCGATCGTCAAGCATCGAAACCATCGTTTACCGAACTTTGATGATGGCGAGCAACGTGGAGTTCTTGAAGCCACCATCCGCCCCGCCTATTGGACCGAGCCTATCGTTTTTCTGGCAACTCACCTCGATCATCGTCCCAAAGACCGCGAGAGATTCGAGTCAGCGAAAGTGATCAACCGGATCATCGAGAAACGCGCGGGCTTGTCGATTTTGGCGGGCGACCTCAACGACACAATTGATAGCCGCACATTGGTCGAATTAAAGAAACGCTGGTCACCCGCCAACAAGAAACCACTGCCAACAGTGCCAGTCAAGAAACCCTCAAGGCAGATCGATTTCATCTTGATTCGTCCCCCAAACCGCTTGAAAGTCGTCGAAGTGCGAGTGCTTTCCGAAGCTGTCGCGTCCGATCACCGCGCGATTTTCGCCGTATTTGAGATTCATTAAGACGTCTACAATCATCCCGTTGTTCGCAGGCCAGCGGCGATGCCTTGGATCGAGAGGCGCGCGAGTTCCACTAACTCTTCATCCGCATCTTCCGCTCGAATCCGCTTGAGCAGATTCAATTGAGAGAGATTCAACGGGTCGACGTAGGGATTCCGATTCATCACCGCCGACTTCAGCCAATCGACGTCAGCTAGCAAATCGTTGTTTTCTTTGATCAACAAAATGGCGCCGCGACTTCGCTCGAACTCGGTCGAGATTTCTTGCCAAACTGCATCCGTATCGGCCGTGTTTGTCAAAGACGCATAGAGATGCGCAATCTGCATATCGGCTTTGGCCAGTGCCAACTCGGTGTTGTCGATCAAAGCTTGAAACATTGGCCACTCGGCATACATGGCTCGCAAGATCTGCCAATCGGGATTGATGTCAGCCACCAGCTTCTGAATTGCCGTGCCAAGACCAAACCAGGCTGGCAACACATGCCGCGATTGCATCCAGGCAAATGTCCACGGAATCGCTCTGAGATCACCCAGCGACTTTCGTTGTCCACGACGAGCGGGACGCGAACCAATCGGTAGCGTTTCGATCTCGCTGATGGGCGTGGCTTCATCGAAGTATTGCAAGAAGCCTGGATGCTCGACCAATTCGCGATACTTCCGAAACGACTCGTCCGAAAGCCGTTGCATCGCATCTCGCCAGCTTTCATCGGGTGTTCGTCCGGGAGCGGCGCTAACAATCAAGGTCGCGTTGATGATTTGTTCCAAATGCCGATGAGCAATCACGGGATCATCGTACCGCTCCGATAAGACCTCGCCTTGCTCGGTCACTCGAACGCAGCCACCGACGGACCTTTTAGGCAGTGATTGAATCGCACGGGCGGCGGGACCACCACCGCGACCGATGGCACCACCTCGCCCATGAAAGATGGTCAGCTCGACATGCTGCTGCTCGGCAACATCCGCCAGTTTGCGTTGCGCTTGGTGTAACTCCCAGCAAGCAGTCAAATAGCTGCCATCCTTTGTGCTGTCGGAATAACCAACCATGACCGTTTGATGTCGCTCGCAGCTTGATGTCAGATAGCGTTCGTACGCTGGTGTCGTCAGCAACTCGGTCATGATTTGCGGCGCGTTTCGCAAATCGTCGATCGTTTCAAACAACGGCATGATCGACATGGCCGGCAGTTCTTCTTTCGGTCGGTTCTGCGACCAAGCAAGTCGCCACAGCCAAAGTGCCGTCAACACATCAGCAGCCGAATGAGTCATACTGATGATATAGCCACCAACAGGCGCTTCACCCCATGTTGCGTACTCTTCGGCAAGCAACAAAAACGTGTCGAAGACTTCTCGCGATTCCGCTGAAAGCCGATCGACGTCCACCGCGCCAACTTGACCGTCGGTCGAGATCGACTCGTGCAACGCGGTCTCGCCATCGGAAAGAATTTGGCTAGCGATCTCCTCAAGACATTGCCGATGGATTTCCGAGTTCTGGCGAATGTCGAGTGACGCAAAGTGAAAACCAAACGTGCCCACCAAGTCGATCCATGGCTGCAAGTACTGCTCGACAATTCGATCACCTCGATTCTCAAGCATACTCTCACGCAATTCCGTCAGATCGGATCGAAACTCGGCAACCGATTCGTAGCGCCCGCCAACGAGTTCGTTCGACGTGACCGACGACAGCGTGCTCTCAAGCCGAAACTCTAACAGCCGAACGAATCGCCGATACGTTTCCAATTGAGAAACCGGTCTCAAGCGTCTCTCTAATTCTGGCCATTGCTTGAGACATTGATCGATCAACGTGCGTAACGTTTCCTCGGAACGCACTTGTTGGTCGGACATCACCAGTTGATTGTGCATCCGTTTGCACTCGGCCAAATGGCCTTCCAAGGCTGCGCGACGTAATCGAGCAAACGTGCGTTTTGTAACGTCGACAGTCACAAAAGGATGACCATCGCGATCGCCGCCGATCCAACTTCCAAAGGACAGGAAACGCGGCACTTCGAAATGATAATGCGGATAGGCGGCCCGCAAAGCGACGCGTAGTTCTCGGTAAGTTTGCGGCACGACATCCCACAGCGTCGAGGCAAAGTAGACTCCGCGGCTCACCTCGCTCATCACGGGCGGGCGATCGGGGCGAACAAGGTCGCTTTGCCAAAGCACGGTTAAGTTGGCCATCAACTCGGCTTCCTGCCCACACGCTTCGGTGTCTTTGTCGACGATGCATGGCAGCAATTGGCGAATTCGCCGTAACAACTGTCGTGTTGTTCGTCTCTTTGCCTCGGACGGATGCGCAGTGAAGACAGGCTCGATTTTCAAACGATCAAGCCAACGTTGCATCGCTGCCGCGTCGACTCCATTGTCTCGAAGTTGCTTGACGGCCGCGGCGATTGATTCGGCGCGCGAGATTCCCTCGGCAAGCGCCACTGACTCGCGTTGTTTCAGGATATCGACCCGAGATTGATCTTCGGCCAAATTTGCCAGATCAAAAAACAGACTCAGCCAGCGAATGACGGCCCGCATGTCAGTGGTCGACAACTGCGACAAGTCTTCGACCAAACGAGACTCGGCATCGGGCAAACCCACGCGTCTTTCGATCGACAACCGACGAATTCGCTGCATCGTGTCGGCCAACGATTCACCAACCTGTTCGCGGACAACGACGTCTAACAGTTCCACAAGACGATCAAGCGTTTGGGTTGCTTGGTCAGCATTCATGATTCCACCAGCGTTTCAGCCTTCGACCACTCGCGCCCAGTGAAGACTCATTCTCTCGGGCGAGCCAGCGTACCATGCTAACAACCAACGATCGCCAAATGGTCGAATCGCCGGATGACCGAAACTCCATTTGGCCATGTCATCCCAGTACTCGGCAAAGTCGATGTTCTCTCGGCCCTGTGTCAGCGCGGCTCTTTCGTCGTGAGTGTGAACAATCAACTTATTCTCTGCAGGCCAAGTTTCTCCGTTGTCGTTCGATTGCCAGAGTGTCATGGTTCCCGGTCGGTCACGATCGACAACGAAGGCAAGCAAGCGACCGTCTTCGGCAATTGCTGACGCGGCAATTTGCCCAGGAATCGCGGTCTCAACGGGTTCAGCCTCAGCCTCGGTGGAATCTTCACCAACCGTCGCTCTTTGAAGATGAACCTTTAGGTCGCGTTGCTCCGTGCGACTGTGTGTCCAAAACAGATTGATAAACTCGCCGGGTGTCGAGGTCGCGCAAAGCCGCTGATCCCAGTAGTACTTCTCTTGCTGAGGATGCTTGGCAACTCGCCACGGATTCGAAAACGACCGAGCCCCATCTCTCGACATGACAAGCCATGCAGCAGGCTCAACGGGTGTGGGGTCATCGAATTCCTTGAAGCTCTCGAACGTGCACGCGATCAATTCATCGGACCAACGGATGATCGGTCCTGTAATGGCACATCCAGTCAGATCTCCCGTGCCGATTTCGGACCATGCGCCCCATGTGTCACCTTCATCCGTCGATTCCGCCATCAGCAATCGAGTGCGTAACAAACCTTCGGTGTCTGGGTCGAATAGGGGGCGATCGGGCTCGCTTCGATTCACCCAAGTTGTAAACATCAACAATCGGCCCGCTTCGGCTTCGGCCATTTCTGCAGTAAGAAACGAGCCGGGCGTGTTATCCCATGTCGTCTCGAAACGATGAGGCAACTGTTCCCAGGATTCGCCGCCATCGCGAGACCTGGCCATTCGGATTGTGTTTTTGGGAGTCTGCTTTTCCGGTCCACATTGCCAACCTGCCATCCATGTCCCTGACGCTAACGGGCACAAACTTGTGCAATAGGCAACAGCTTCGGCTTCCGGCGCGGCTCCAGCGTCATAAATGATGCCTTGAGCTTCAACTTCGAACGCCGGCATCTGCGCGGCTGCATTTGTCATGTTGACTCCTTTGAACTCGCCGTTCTCAAAGAAGCCCGGCTTCTTGAAAAATCCGGGCTTCTAAATGGCTTTAAATCGGCACTCATCTAATGAAAGAAACTGCCGTGAGCAATCTGGTTCCGCAATGTCTCGGTCGATTCCGCGATCGCCGCCAATTGATCCTTCTGCCGAGCGACTTCGCGACAGCGGGCTTCCAGTTTTGGAAACAGCCCGGAAGCAACTCGATGTTCGATGAGTTCTCGGACAAGATCATCAATCTTGCGTTTGAGGCCACGACGAAGCCGCTGATTGAACAACATCAACAACAAGGCTGACCAAAGTACGAAGAATACCAACGCGGAGACATAGAAATCCATTTTCAGAATCGCGGCTTCATTAAACAGCGAATCGTAGAAGAAATTGCGTCCGATCCGGAACAATATGAATCCAACCAGCGACAGGAATAGCGTCTCGTAAACAAATCGCGTAATGCGTCCAGACTTCTTCGCCGCCAGATCATCAATGATGCGATCAATCCGCTGGCTTGCATCACCGAGAAAGCGATCTTCGACACGCACCGCTTCCTTGCGCAAATCTTCAAGTGACTCGCGACTAGCTAGCTCCGAGTCAAATTGAGCTTCATGAACAAAACCCGACACCACCAACTGAGCTTCTCTGAGCAGATTGTCATCAAGCCCGAATGACGAGATTCGTTCAAGCCGCTCGTCAGCCTCTTTCTCCTGATTGCGAGATGCCAGCCACCGTGAACCTTGGATGGCACCGATCAAAACCATTTGCGCTGAAGTGCGAGCCCGCAGAAGTCCGGCCGATGCCAACAATGTTCCCAGCCCATTGTAAATTCGAAGCATGGCCGAGAACGGGCTGAATCCCCAAATCTGAGTCACCGAACTCAGCAATCGTCGTTCCCACAGATTTCGACTGAGCTGCAATTCGTCGCCGAGCTTTTCTGACATCGACGCGACAAGCTTATCTCGCTGCTCATCCAGCGCTTCTTGCAACTTCTCAACCGCTGGCCAATTCTGCTCAAACTGACCGCTGCAATGTTGAGTAACCTCGGAGATCAAATCGATCAAATTCGCGCGACGAATTCGGACTCGCTGAGAAACTGCAAGCCGCGTTGATAGCAGTTCTTGCAATCGACCAAAATCGCCCGATGGCCGATGGCCCTGCTCTTGTTCGCGAATTGCCCGTAACGAATCAACGAAAAAGATGTCGTCAACTTCAACGTCGGTGTCAAGTTGTTCGCGCCAATCCTCTCGAATATCAGAATCTAACTCGGCGTGGGTTTGAACAAACAGCAAGCGGCATCCCGTCGCGGCTTGCCTTAATTCAGCACCGACGCGAGCCGAACGGTATTTTTGCTGAGTCGACGTGTAGATCAGCACGTCACAGTGCGGGACAAGTTTTCGCAGTCGATCCAGATTGCTACCGGAAGTTGCCGCTTCGTTGGTGTCAGGATCTGGGCAATCGATAATCACGAGGTCTCTTAGAATCGGTGCGTCTTGACGAACGAGCCGGAAGTCTTCGAGCGGAATGCCAAGCGATTCGGCATCGGTCTTGGGATGCAAGATCAGCACAGGCTGGGTTGTTGTCGGTCGTTGCCTGCCTGACTCACTGCATTCTCGACCAACCAATGCATTGACCAGCGTGCTCTTGCCCGTACCAGTTCCGCCAAACGTCGCAACGACTAACGGCGCCTCTAAGCGAATTCGTAAGGTCTCGACACGTTCCAGAAGGCGCCGGACGAGAGCCTGCGAAGTACTCAACGGTGCCCAAGTTGACTCTTGTTCTTGCCAATCGTTAAGACGGCGAACAAGCTCGTCAATCTGAGCAAACATCTCTAGTTGGGCAAGTTCAGGGCCGTTCATTCGACTCGACGAATCCGCTGATAGAGGAATTGGTGATCTGAGTTGAACAACTGACGATAACTTAACAGCAATACGCCGACCGTGCCCAGGGCCGTTCCCGAAGCAATCAGAAACATGATCACGATTTGATAGCGAACTGCTCCCATCGGCAAAGCACCGGCAAGCATCTGGCCAGTCATCATACCAGGAAAGCTGACTAAACCGACAACCATCATCGAGTTGACGATCGGTACCATTCCAGTACGCACAGCATCACACATTGGATCTCGACAAGCCTCCCAGCGAGTGGCTCCCAGCGTCAGTCGCATTTCGACCAATGCACGCTTCTCGGACAACTCGGCAGTCAGACGATCTAGTCCCAGCGAGATTCCGTTCAGTGTGTTCCCTAGGATCATCCCCAACAGCGGAATGCTGTATTGGGGCGAGTACCAGGTCTCGGCTTTAATAATGGCCGTTAATGCGATCGCTGTGATCAACCATGAGCTGACGAGCACCGAGACGAAGCTGTTCAGCCAAACTCCTGGATATCGTCGCTTTGTTCGCCTTACGGCCGAGATACCCGCAGTTGTCGTCATGCACAGCATTAACGCCAACATGAAGTCCCAGCGGTTCGCCTGGAAAATCCACTGCAACACGTAACCGATCATCGTCAATTGGATCAAAGTCCGAACGGATGCGATCAACAATCGACGTTCAAGCTTCAATTGAAGCAACAACGAAATCGCGCCATTAACCAAGATCAGCATGGCGGCAATGACCACGTCTGTGAACGCGAGATCAATGTACGAAACTTGCTGAGTGTTCATGCGGCGCAGCGAAACGTTTGCTGAGTATTCTGACAAAAAGCGGACAAAGTCTTATAAGGGCTTGCTCGAACGAATGCCCCTTTTTACGATGCTGTCAGCGTGCTCGGCAAGGCACAAATGATCCTTGATTGAGCTGATCAACAGATCCGGGTCTCAACCGACACTCAACCAGCCGCTCACAAAAACGTATCGAATTTCAATATCTACAGATTCAATGCTATCGAACGCATCGAATTCTTTTTATATTACGACAATCAGGCGATTTAGATGCGAACTGTCTGTATCGCGTTACGTTCGATAACCCTTAGAAAATCTGGTAACGCTCTGTTCGACTACGCCCTCGTCCAAACGAAGTGGATTCGCAAAGATGAGTTTTGTTTAGCCGGCCGAGTTTTCTTTTTTGCGAGTGACTTTGGAGAGACGGAATGAAGAACATTTACGTAGGAAACTTATCTTATCAAACAACATCTGATGATCTACGTGCCGCGTTTGGTGAGCATGGAACAGTTGAAAGTGCAAACGTAATCACAGACCGTGAAACCGGTCGTTCGCGAGGTTTCGGATTTGTCGAGATGGCGGATGATCAAGAGGCGTCGAAGGCCATCGAGGCGATGGACGGTGCCGATCTGGGTGGTCGCCAATTGAAGGTGAACGAAGCTCGCCCCCGCGAACGCCGAAATAAGCGATGGTAAATACCACACGCTCCGCGACCGATAATAAATTTGTCGTCGAAGCCGAAAAACTCGCGATTGATGAAACCTTTCGCGAGAACTCGTGTCGGTCTGCGGGGACGTTGCCATGTTCCTGATTTGGACAACAGCAAGAATCCATCGGATTAGGCTTGGACGTGTAAAGTTTTAACCGCTAAACTTTAGGCGTTCAGCTATGGAGGATTGCTGAAGTTAGTATCAAGAAGTACGCACGGGCAACTCCTCACCTGCCCGGCAAACAAAACTCGACCAAGGAGAACTAGTTATTCGCAAGAGACAGATGCCCCAGCCCGTGCAGACCAATCTGCCGCGAATGAATGACCGAATTCGAATTTCCCCAGTTCGTGTCGTTGATCATGATGGCGAAATGCTGGGAGAGATGGAAACCACTCAAGCTCTTGAGAGAGCCCAAGAAGCTGGCCTAGACTTGGTGGAAGTCAGTCCCCATGTGACGCCCCCAGTCTGTAAGATCATGGACTTCAGCAAGGCGCAGTACGAGAAGCAGAAGAAGCAACGCAACGGTGCAAAACAACACACCGTGCAGCTTAAGCAAATTCGTTTGCGTGCAAAGACGGGTCAACATGACATCGACGTCAAAGTTCGCAAAGCCCGCGAGTTTCTCGGACGTCGGGATAAGGTCAAGATCAACGTCATGTTCCGTGGCCGCGAAAACGCTCACCACGAGCGTGGCCGAGAAATGCTGGAGATGATCATCGAAACGCTCGCTGACTGCGCTACCGTTGAAGAGGGTCCGCGCATGGAAAGTGGGCGGGTGATGTCAACAACATTGGCACCAATCACGAATACAGCACCAGCGACAAGCTAGTTCACTCTGTCTTTCATACTCAGCCGGGTTTAACAACCCGGCTTTTTTTGTTGCTTCTGCCAACCTATTTTCGGCAAAAGTCGCCGCTTTTTGCCAGCAAAGTCATTGACCTCGCGTCTCAGTCGGTTAAAACAGCTATAGAAGCGCAAAGGTGGTTCAACAATAGGCGAGGATTTGTTGGCAACGTGCTCCCCCATAATTGCCAACAGAGTGAGATTCTCGCCCCACAACCGAAAACGTAAACTCTTGTGTACACAACGTTTACGACGAGGATCTGAACTGGCCATTGCACAATGCGGGCCAATCCTTCGTGGGCATTCTTTGTTAGTCCCCCTCTGGATTGGAGCAATCCTCTAATGGTAGATCTTTCTCAGTTACTACGCTTCACTTCTTCGACGCACTCAGTGGCCAAACGTATGCCGCGCCGGCGGAAAAATCTGGCTGTCGGCACGAACACCGAATCCCTCGAACCCCGGCTCCTCCTCTCAGGTGATGGTCTGGATTCCGCAGATACCGACTTGGAAATCGAGGGAGAAGAAGAAGAGTCGCTGGACGCGAGTCGACGACGACGTCGAAATCCCATTCCTGACGGCGCTGGCAACCGTCGGCGGAGAGCTCGAGACATTGGCGTCCTCGACGCGGAACAAACATTCAATGACTACGTCGGCCGTCGCGACAAGCGTGACTGGTATCGATTCGAGGTTTCAACAAGCTCAACTTTCCAACTCGATCTAACTGGGCTGACCGCCGACATCGACGTTTTCCTAAAGAATCGTCGCGGACGAACTCTTGAGCGATCGATCAATCCGGGTGCGAATTCTGAGTCGATTTCTGTCGATTTGGAAGCGGGCATCTATCATGTTCTGGTCGCTCCGTGGCGACGGAATTCGAGTTTCTACGAGTTGTCGTTATCAGCAACGGCGCTGGATCCTCCCCCGCCAGCAGATCCGCCCCCGGCGGATCCTCCACCAAGTGACCCGCCATCGGATCCACCACCTGCCCCGGCACCTGATCCTCCTCCAGCACCAGCCCCGGATCCCGATCCAGCGCCCACACCAGAACCTGATCCCGACCCGGCACCAACGCCGGATCCCGACCCCGTTCCGACGCCGATGCCCGATCCACTGCCAACTCCGGAATTCAACGCGGATTACGGCTCTGGATTGGTCAATGCAAACGCTGCCGTGTCGTTGGCGCTGGGATTCACCAATCAATTTGGTGATGAGCCAACCTTTGGCGGAAGCAATGACTGGAACATCAATATGGTCCAGGCCCCTGAAGTCTGGGCTCAAGGCTATACCGGCGCCGGCATGACGGTTGCTGTCATCGACACCGGTGTCGACTATCGACACGTTGATCTCGACAACAACGTATGGGTCAATATGGGCGAGGTTGCTGGCGACGGCATCGACAACGACGGCAACGGCTACGTTGACGACGTAAACGGTTGGGATTTCGTTAGCGACGACAACTTGCCGCTCGATGAGAACGGACACGGAACTCATGTTGCCGGATCGATCGCTGCGGAACGGAACGGTTTTGGCGCCACGGGCGTTGCCTACGACGCCAACATCATGCCGATTCGAGTACTGGATGCTTCTGGTTCTGGCTCGAGCCTCGATGTCGCCTTGGGAATTCGTTACGCCGCCAGCAATGGAGCCGACGTCATCAACCTGAGTTTGGGTGGCGGCTTTAGTTCTTCAATTTTCAATGCGATCCAGTTCGCGGCCAGTCAGGGTTCGATCGTCGTCATGGCGTCTGGAAACGAGGGGGCTTCGCTTCCATCATTCCCGGCACGTCACGCCGACCAATTCGGCATTGCCGTTGGCGCAGTCAATATCAACAACAACACTGCATCCTTCAGCAACGGTGCTGGCACGGGGACTTTGGATTACGTGGTCGCACCGGGAGTCACCGTCTTTAGCACGATTCCTGGTAACTCATTCGCCAACTTTAGCGGTACCAGCATGGCAACACCTCATGTAGCTGGTGTCGCCGCCTTGGTGAAGCAAGCCAACAGCTCGCTTTCAGCCGCCGAATACGAAAACATCATCGTTTCAACGGCGGTTTCGAATGGAGTCAACGGAAGTGGCAGCAGCAGTTCCAGTGGAAGCGGCTCTGGCATTGCCAGCCTCGCGTCGTCAAATCAAAACCGCACCGATGGCTCAAGTTCGCAGTCCAACGATCAACAAACGATCGAAGACGAACAACTCCAACTTGCCGCCGACCAGATCGCGATAGCAAGTGCTGTCCCGACCACGGGCGACGTCAGCGAGTCAACATTGCAAGCAATCGAATACGACGACACACTTGAGACGCCCGAGAACTCCGAAGCCACCCCAATGGATCTTTCGACCCTTGACGAAATCCATGCGTCGTTGGAAGTCGTCAGCTAAGACTCGATTGATCAAACACTGCCAAGATCGTTTAACCCGTGGCCAGCAGGCGAGGAAATGCTCCTCGTCTGTGGCTACGGATTAAACAAAATCTACCTTTGGTTCTTCCGAAACTGGGCGATTCGCCGTTGAACCAAGTTGGCGATCCCAGGTTTCTTCTTGAACCAAGCGGCCCCTTCAACGGCTTCAAAGTCGAATTCCAGTTTGGGCTGGCCATCTCGAAGTAACACGACCGTGTTTAAGATCAAGTTCGCTTCGACGGGATCTTTACATTGCTTAAGCACGTCAGTGATTATCGGTCGTGGGTCCTTTGCACCTGTCAGGCCAAGGAATTCCGCGGCTCGCATCCTAACAAGTAGATTCCCGTCCGAGTCGGCCAGTTTGGTCGCCGTTCCGTAGAACGTCTTGGCTTTAGCCCCGAACACACTGCATGTTACCAAGCCCCAATAACGCTTCATGGGATGATCGGATTCCAATGCGGCGCGGATCCCCTGCTCTGCCACCCCAAAGTCACGAAGTTGCAAATCTGCGATATCGATCAATTGTGCAAGGAGACGCTTGTTCTTCTGACCAAACTCAAAACCCTTCGCGTTGCTATCCAAAACGAAGACTGGCTCGGGAATGAAGCCAACATCAGGCATCGACTTGAGACGCCCTTGCAGCATTTCGCGCATCTCTAACAGAACTTTGGCGTATGCGGGGTCGCTTGCCAGATTGTTCACCTCGTGAGGGTCATCCTCGAGGTTGTACAAGGCTTCCGGCGCCCGTGCTCGGAAGAAGGCAGCTTGCTGGGCGTCTAGCTTGCCCTGCTTAAAGAGGTCTCGCCATTCTCTATAAGCCGGCTGCTTGTATCGGTACTCGTTAAATAGCCCGTCAAAATTGAACGGCTGATAACTGCGATGGTAAGTGAAGTTACCTTTGCGTAAGAAACGTACGAAGTCGTACTTCTCATCGAATCGCCCGGCATAGCCCATCGTCGTGTCGCGTTGATTCAGATCATCAAGAGTTACGCCCTTTCCTAAGAAAGGCCGCCCGTCAATGTTATCGGGTACGGGAATCCCGGCGAGATTAAGAACTGTCGCTGATAAGTCGATGAACTCGACAAAGCCATCAATCTTCGTCCCTCGTTTTGCGGGAGCAAGGTGCTGCCAATTCTTCGGAACATAGACAACCATGGCCACCTGAAGACCGTCATTGCGCGCATATCCTTTGCTGCCGGGTAGCACACCGCCGTGATCTCCATAATGAAAAATGAAAGTATCATCGAGCAATCCGTCGGCTTCAAGTTGATCGATGAACTTCCCAATCAATGAATCAACGTAGGTTTGCCGCGTTAGATATTGAGCGTACTTTTCCCGAAACAGTGGCGTGTCGGGATGGTATGGAAACAATTTGGCGTTTGCCGGATCAACGCTCCGATTGACGCCCTTTGGGAGATTGCCGAAGAGTTGCCCTTCGTGTGTTTGTCCGAAGTTCTGAACGTGAAAGAATGGTTGTCCGGCTTTACGATTTCGATACGTTGCCTTATTCGATGACTCGTCCCACGCGTCCGCCGTTTCAGAAGCGATGAAGTTGTAATCTGTCTTGCGATTGTTGGTGGTATAATAACCGGCCTTTCGGAGATACGACGGGAACGCTTTGACTCCGGGCGGGAACGAGACTTTCAGCTCCGGTCGATGATTGTGAGCTCCAAGGCGTGTCACGTAGCAACCCGACAGAATTCCACTTCGTGCCGTTGAACAGACGGGCGCGCACGAATACGCGTTCTTGAACAATAAGCCACGCTCGGCAAGCCTCTCGATGTTAGGCATCGGCGCGCCGTGCTCGTTATATAGTCGGTACCAGTTTGCCGAATTATCTTCGCTCGTGAGCCAAACAATGTTGGGACGATCTGCTGCATCGGCCATTAGCGGAGCCGCACAAACAAAAAGAACGAGAAATCGTGTCGTCCGAGCCCAAAAGCGCTGAAGCATCATCATTATGATTCCAATCCTAGATGCGGAGTCTTGAAGGAATGGCATCATAACGAATCGTGCGGCTGATGGCGCACACACAGCCTGATTGTCCGCCAAAGCTAGCCCAAGAACGCGATTTCAGCGTCCTTTCGCAAACATGCTTAAGCCGTGTTGCAACACATCGCTGGTGGTTCCATCTTCGACGTAGATGCAGGTGCCACCTAAAGTTGAAACCTCGGTAATGTTGCGTATCTCGTCGTCAAAAAACAGCATGTCGCGATAATCGATGCCGCTCTTGTTCTGTAGTGCTGCGAAGTGTTTCAGCTTTCTGAACGGATAGATCTCTTCGTAATGGAACCGATCAGTAATCCCCAGTAGACCAAGTAGCTCGCGAGCCCAAGTTGGTTGATTCGTGCGAGACGCAAGCGCCATCTGCATCGAGTCTTGATCGCACAGATCAAGAATGCTTAACACATCGTCATAGAGCCGCACGACGCGACCGTTTCGATCCACGGGCTCTCCATGAAGCTTTGAAAACGGCGGCGACATGCAATCACACCACGTGCCATCGCAATCCCAGAGTGTGAAGTCGAGGTCGAAAACAACCAAGCGTGGCAATTTTGACATTCTCTTCCTGCTATGATTTGTTCGCCGACTTTCGCTTCGTCAAGATTTCCTTCAGAGCATGACCGAGTTCGGGAAACTCGAAGTCGAAACTTTCATCGATGAATCGTTTCGGCATGACGTATCGTCCATAGAGTGCCAGTTTCGGGTCCGTCCGAAAGATCAACGGGGCGCCAATTCGAACCATCCAAGCCGTCGCTGGCAAGCCTATCGGCATTCCCACTGCTTTACGCAAGTGCCGCATGAACTCGATTTGTGATGCCGGATTTGGCGAGGAAGCAATATACACGCCTTCCATGTCTTCATCGATCAAGGCACGCTCGACGATGCGATTGACGTCGCATTCATGAATCCAGCTCATTCCTTGAGCCCCCGATCCAATGCGCCCCGCAAGACCAATTCGCGCCAAAAACGCAAGCGTGTCGAGTGCGCCACCACCGGCACCTTGATCACGGCCGACAACAAAGCTCGTGCGCAACACGACGCCTCGTTGTGAATCCAGCAGACTGGCTCGAAATTCTTCCTCCCACGCCTTCCCAACTGTGGGTGCCAGCCCCATCCCAAATGGCGAGCCCTCATCACAAATCGCGGAAGGTGGATCTCCATAAATGTGAGCCGTACTCATTTGCGCCCACAAAGCTGGCGGAGCCGAGACCGCGCGAACAGCTTCGCCAAGAACGCGTGTACTTTCAATGCGAGACCTGAGGATCTCGTCGCAATTGTCCAAAGTCTTCAAGCAATCGACACTTCGGCCAGCATAGTTAACGAGCGCGCTGGCGCCATCAAGTTCGCGGTGCCAATCTCCCAGCGTGCGTCCATCCCAAGTGTGATGAATCCACGGTCCTTCAACCTTTAGCGGATTCCGGGACAAGATAACGACCGATGCACCAGCATCGGTCAAATGCTTTGCCAACGACACTCCTAAGAAGCCACTTCCGCCCGCAATAACAACTTTTCGATTTTCCAATGACATGATGCCTCTCCCCATTGAACTTGTTTCCATATGAACCGCAACTTCGATCGCGAATTAACGCACGATCGCTTTTG
>PBMZ01000093.1 GCA_002722955.1 Planctomycetaceae bacterium
GCCGCCTCATCATCACACACAGATTCTCTTTCCGTCCGATTTGGCCAAGAGTGACGAACGCGAATACGCTCGACAAGTTCTTGAACGCTTCATGCAGAGAGCCTTTCGGCGGCCAGTCACACCCGAGGAAGTCGAACGCAAGCTGAAGGTTTATGACGTACTGCGGCCTTCGCTGTCGTCACTAGCCGCAACGATGCGTGAAGTGTTGCCAGAGATTCTCGTGGGGCACGATTTCTTGTATCTCACTGAACCGACTGATGGGAATCGTCAAAAGCAACCGCTAACGGACTTCGAGTTGGCGTCAAGATTATCGTACTTTTTGTGGAGCACGATGCCGGACGAGAAACAGTTCGAGTTGGCTCGCTCTGGCAAGCTGCACGAGCCGCGAATCTTGGCCGAGCAAGTCCGTCAGATGTTAAAAGACGATCGCTCGTGGAGATTGGTCGAGAACTTTACCGATCAATGGCTGAATCTTTCAGGTCTCGGCCGTGTGGCCGTCAATCCCGATTACTATCCCGATTTCGACGATCGCCTGAAGGGAGATATGCGGAAGGAAACGCATCACTTTTTTGCCGAGATCCTGAGGCGCGATCTGAGTGCCATGAATCTGCTCGATTCCGATTTCACGATGCTCAACCGCCCGCTGGCCGAGCACTACGGAATCTCGGGTCCACAGGATCATCGGTTTGTTCGCGTGCCTTTGAAGCCAGAAGATCATCGCGGCGGCTTGCTGGGTCATGCAAGCATTCTATTGAGTAACTCGAGCGGCGACGATTCGCATCCGATCTATCGCGGCGTGTTCATTCGCGATCGATTGCTGGGTGACACGCCGGCTTCGCCGCCACCGGACGTTCCCGAATTGAAGCAGGATGATCCCGACTTTGCTTCGCTGTCACTGAGAGCGCAATTGGAGATGCATCGGCAAAAGCCGTCTTGCAACAGTTGCCACCGCAACATTGACCCATGGGGCATCCCTCTGGAAAACTTCGATGCCATCGGACGTTGGCGTACAGAAATCTTGAAGGCGAAGGGCAAGGGAACTCCGCCTAAGTTCGTCAATGGCGTTGCCAAAAGTAAACGCAAGCGACCGTCGTTCATCAAAGTTGATGTCGAGGCAAACTCCACGTTGCCCAGCGGTAAGGAGCTGCACGGAATCGAGGACCTAAAAGCACACTTGCTCAAACACGAACAGAAACGATTCGCGACGTCGCTGGTGCGTCGACTGTTGGCGTACAGTTTGGGACGATCGTTGGAATTGTCGGATAACAAAACCGTGGCTTCGCTCACGAAAGCGTTCGAAAAGTCCGAGTATCAATTAGATGAATTAATTGTGGCAATCGCACAAAGCGAGCCTTTCGGAATGAAATAGCTGTTAGCGATTAGCTTTTTGCAGTTAGATTTTGGTATCTGACAGCTAATTGCGAATAGCTCCAAAGGATCAAACATGGCTCAGAAATCTTGGCGTTTGAATCGTCGCACGTTTTTGCGGGGGACTGGCGTTTCGCTTGCATTACCGCTGATGAATGGCATGGCGTGGACGGGTGAAAGCAAAGTTGTCGCCGAGTTGCCGCGGCGTCTTTGTTGCTTTTACTTTCCATTTGGAGTCTGCCAAAGGGGCGAATGGGATTGGTTTCCTACTGGCGATGGGAAAGATTTTCAATTCTCCCGCACACTCGAATCTTTAGAGCCGCTTCGCGAAGACGTCACGGTGATGCATGGTATTTCGCATCCTAGATCGCGATCGATGCCTGGGCATGACACGGGCGACACGTTCTTAACGGGTGCGTCGATGAAGTCGCCTGATTTCCAAAACACGATTTCGCTCGATCAATTTGCGGCGGCACATATCGGCCGACAAACTCGGTTTCCCTCGCTGACACTTTCCTCGGACGGCGGCGTGGGCGAGCCAACTCGGACTCGAACCATGTCCTACACTCGGAAAGGACAACCGATCCCGGCGATGTCCGATCCGCAGAAGATCTTCGCTAAGCTTTTCGGCGTCACAGACAAGGACGAAGCGGAACACTTACGAGCCAAAGCCAGTATGCTCGATCGCGTGCTCGAAGATGCTCGTTCATTTGAGCGTCGGCTCGGCAAGCATGATCGGCGCAAGTTCGATGAGTTTCTGAGCTCAGTCCGCTCGGTCGAACAGGGAGTGCAACGTTCGCAGGAATGGTTGAACAAGGCCAAGCCGAAAGTCGATCCAAAATCGGTGAATACCGACGTCACACCTCAGCAACCGGCCGAGTTCATTCGAGCCATGTACGACTTGCTCTACCTGGCCATCAAGACCGACAGCACGCGATTGACCACCTATCAAATCGGCCAAAACCTGGGAGCCGCGTTCTCAGCGAACATCTTGCCTCAAGCTGTCGGCCTGAGGAATTGGCACGGCTTGGGACACAAGAGCAGTGAGCCGTTGGCAAAATTCCACGTGTTCCTGACGAGCGAACTGAGTCGGTTCTTGACTAGGCTGCGTGAAACTCCCGAAGCAGATGGCTCGTTACTCGATCGGACTATGGTGTTTTATGGCAGTGGCAATGCGGCAACGCACGGCACAACCAACTATCCAATCATCCTAGCAGGTGGCCGCAAGCTTGGATTGAGCCACGACCAATACTTGAAGTTCAGTCAGTCAACGCCGCTAGCGAATCTGTTTGTCACGATGCTGCATCGTTTAAACATTCCCGCCGATTCGTTTGCCGACAGCAACGAGCAGATGTCCGAGGTCTTAGCGTGAGAGTATGTTTAATAATGTTGTTGACGTTTGTGTCATCGATCGGAATGAATCTGATCCTGGCTCGAACAGTGTCCGCGGACGAGACTACAAATACTCGCGATGAACTGGCCAAATTCTCGAAGGCGTTCTTCTCGAAGTATTGCACGCAGTGTCATGGCAGTGAGGCTCAAGAAGCCGACATTCGCTTCGACAAGCCATCGTTTGACCTAAAGGACGCGGCGACATCCGACTTGTGGGCTCGCATTTTCGCTCAAGTTCAGTTTGCAGAGATGCCGCCAGAGGATGTTGATGATCGTCCGACGGCTCACGAGCGGGAACAGTTTCTCACGCTGATCGATCGCGAGCTATCGCGATACGGACGCGGAATGAACGTTAAGGAAAAGATGCTGTTGCCCGAATACGGCTCCGGCCAGACTCTGGCGTCAGCGGCCCGATATCTACAACGGAATTTGGGCAAAGCACTACGGTCGGCAACATCGTTTGTCGGTCAAGATCGGTGGCGTTCAGCGGCGTGGCGACAAATACACGGTTCATAACGGACCTCACAAAGGGAAAGCGATCACAATTCGATACTTCGCGGATCCCAAATTCGCCAACCCGTTTTACGAGTTCGTTCATCACGCTTCGGGCTTCACCGATTACGCGTCGATCGCCGCCGATCAAGCCTCGTTGGAAGCACTGCTAATCAATGCCGAAACAATGGCTGAGATACTCACGCGTGGCCTGAAAGTCAGCATCACCACCGAAGTGAAGAACAAAGACAGCCGTCATGGCAACAATCACGGTGGCTTTGTCGGCGGACTGCAAACAAACCGTATCGAACGCCGCGGTCATGTTCCGGTGGCTTTCCGACGAGTGATGCAGAGTAAAGGCGAGGTCAAGAAGAATGACTTCGCGAAGGCGCTCGATGTGGCGTTCAGTCTATTCTTGCGACGTTCGCCGAATCAGCAGGAACTCGACCACTATTGGAAAGACGTCTTTCAAAAGAACAGCAATCTTGGCAAGACAATGGCGCTGCAGGCCGTGTTGATCTACGTGACGCTTTCACCCGAGTTTGTCTATCGCATGGAAATGGGATTGAGCGAAGCGGACGAACACGGCCGGCGAATGCTGTCATCACAAGAGCTGGTCTACGCGATCCATCACGCGTTTTACGACACACCGGCATTCGGTGTCGTGTCGATTGAAACCGAAGAGGTGTACCGAAAGGAAAGCGAGCCGATCATCAAGGAAGCGTTGACGCAACAACAACGCACGTCGTACGCAAAGAACAATTGGCTGGTTGAAACGATGCACTCGGACCAGTTGAAGACGAAAGCAGATGTCGAAAAGGCCGTGCGTCGATATTTGAACGACCGCGACCGCAACATGTATCCAAATCACAACAGCCGAATCACGTCGGTCAAGAATCCACGCGTGCTGCAGTTCTTCCGCGAATTCTTCGGTTATCACAAAGCTTCGACCGTCTTCAAAGACACGGACAAATTCACGAATCGCGACGGCTTCCAGCAGTACCACAACCACACACCGTTTCGAATGATGTACGACACCGATGCGTTGATTCTGCACATCTTGAAGCAAGACAAACAGGTCCTCAAGGAATTGCTAACGACCAACAAAGTGTTTGTCTCTTATTGGAGCGGCTCGAACGACAAAGCACAGATCGCGCGGGCAGGGGGCAAGGAAAAGTACATCCGCACCCATGACGCACAAAGTTACAACCTGAACCCTTTCGAGTCCGAGCATCCACGCAACACACCGATTGAAGTTCCTGAAGACCAACGCTGCGGAATCTTGACACAGCCCAGTTGGCTGGTCGCTCACAGCGGCAACTTCGACAACGATCCAGTGCGTCGCGGTAAGTGGATTCGCGAAAAGCTCTTAGCAGGAACGGTAATGGAAGTACCGATAACCGTTGACGCTCAGATTCCAGACGACGAAACGAAGACGTTGCGTGAGCGATTCCACGTCGTTCGCGAAGAACAATGCTGGCGCTGCCACAGGAAGATGAATCCCTTGGGCATGCCATTCGAGGCCTTCAATCATGTTGGTCGCTTTCGCACAACCGAAAAGGGGAAACGGGCTGACACCAGTGGCGAGGTTGGGTTTACCGGCATCGATGAGCTTGGCGGTGATGTGAACAACGTTCGTGAAATGATGGAGCGGTTGGCCGACTCGCCGCGAGTGCGACAATCGTTTGTGAGGCATGTCTTCCGCTTCTGGATGGGACGGAATGAAGTCTTGGGCGATTCCAAAACGTTGATTGCAATGGACAAAGCATACGTTGAAAGTGATGGCAGCTTTAAAGAGCTGCTTGTGTCGTTGCTTACATCTGATTCGTTTCTTTACCGAAAATGAACATGCATAAGAGAAGATTCAATTTCACTGGACCGCGTTTAATGGCGAATCGAAGTCGACTGTTAATTATTGTGTGCGCGGTCGCTTTCGTTTTGCCGTTAAACGACACTTGCGCAAAATCACTATCCGTTGATGCGGCCCGAAGAATCTTGGAAGAGAAGGGTGGCAACCTGCGAGATCAAGACCTCGCACAAATCTGTACGGCGACGGAATTGACCGAATTGGACCTTTCGGGACGTCGGCGACTCACCGCGTCGTCGGTGCAGAGTCTGAAGCGTTTGACGGCACTCAAATCGCTCAAGTTGGCTCGCTCAACTTTGGTGACGGAAGCCGTTCTACAAAGCATTGCCGAATTGCCAGCGCTGACGCAATTGGACCTCAGCGATAATTCCAGCTTCAGGGGCAACGGGTTGAAGCACTTCACGAAGCTAACTCATTTGAATCTGTCGTGTACGCGAGGATCGTTTAATGACCGCGGACTCGAACATCTCAAGCACATGAAAAGTCTCACGCACCTCAACCTCAATGGTTGCGATCAGATCACTGACAAGGGACTCAGGCATCTTGAAGGTTTGTCTGCTCTGAAGCGTCTGGATATGTACGGTTGCCATCGAATCACGACGCCTGGGTTCTCGAATTTGTTTGGTCGGCTGACGTCGCTTGAGGAGTTGAACATCGCGTTTTGCTGGTGGCACGAAGGCAAGGGGCTCGATCTTCCGCCCAATTTGGTTCATCTAGATCTTCACGAGTCGAAACGATTGCAAGACGATGCGTTGGTTCGATTGAAGAAAGACAAGTTGCAGACGCTTAATCTGTTTCAGTGTCTCGTGCTGACCGATAAAAGCCTTGAGCAACTCGCCGATTTGCCGAAGTTGGAATCCCTGAATCTGGGCAGCATTCGTGCTTTGACGGATGAGGGACTGAAGCATCTCCAGAAGACGGCAGGGCTCGAGTATCTGAATCTGTGTGATAACAACAACTTCAGCGACGATGGCCTGTCTTACTTATCGAGCTTGAAATCGTTGCGTGAATTGAATCTGTGGTATTGCACGAGCATTTCGGGTGAAGGAATTCAAGCACTGAGCGAGATGCGAGAATTGCGTCGATTGGTGTTGGCCGATTGCAATAAAATCGACGATACCGCTTTGAAGCATCTTCGCAACAACACCACGATCACGGAATTGTATCTCGACAACTGCAAAGGCATCACTGATGATGGCTTAGTGCATTTGTTGGGTATGCGAGACTTAAACGAACTGACGCTGACAGGATGTGAGCAGTTAACGGACGTCGGACTCGATCATCTCGCGAAACTCAAGTCGTTGAGTTACTTGTCATTGGAAGCTTGTCCGTTGGTTTCTCGGGCTGCTGTCGAGAAGTTGAAAGCTACCTTGCCCAACTGCAAGGTATTGTATTGAGTTCATGAATTTGTAGCGAAAGAACAAAATGGCGACTCGAAGAACAATCTTAAAGGGAGCGACGCTCGGTGCTGCAAGTGTGGCCTTGTCGCCTTTTATGCGTCATTTGTCGATGCTTGACGCGAAAGAACCCGACGCTCAATTGCCCAAGCGATTCGTGTTCGTCGTCAAGGCAAGCGGTTTGCAAGCTGAGTTCCTCAACCCTAAAGGGCTCGCTCATGGTGGAACCACTGTTGTTGACGAGTCTCTCCAAAATAAGAATCTGGCTGCCGGCATGGAGTCGCTGGAACCGTTCAAGAACAAGCTAACGATCCTGCAAGGTTTGAGCGGCCGAATGTGTACTTACGGCCATAGCTCGTTTTACGGCGCATTGGGAGCGTACAAGGCAACGGCCCAGGCTCAACCGGCGGCCGCGACAATCGACGGTCATCTTTCGAATCTGTTTCCGTCGGTGTTCAACCACATCGGTCTGAAGATGGGTGACGGCAGCCAAGGCACGGCTTATCCTGTTATCAGCGCGGCGGGCAAAAACAAGCAGTTGCCATTTCAGTGCAGTCCCGAGTTGGCCTATCAAAACCTGTTTGGCAGCATCGCATCCGGCGGCGATATCAAGAAGAAGTATCAACGCACGGGCAATGTTCTCGACGCCATGGCCAGTGACATCAAGAAACTGCAGCGCAGTCTGCCAGCGCAAGAACGAGAAAAGTTAGGCCACTATCTGAACGGATTCGAATCGCTGCGGGATCGACGACTTAAGCTGGTGTCGATGCAAAAAGTGCTTAAGGAAAATGCTCCGGAAGTCACGGACAAGTACACTTCCAATGTGACCACTCATCATCTGGAAGCTCACTTTGACATGGCGGCTGCCGCGCTGATCAGCGGAATCACTAACGTCGTCACCTTGCACTGTGACGATCTGAATTCCAGCTATCAAGGAATCGGCATCACTCCCAAAGTGCATTCGGTTGGCCACGGTGCCAGTAGCGGTCAGTATTCCTCACAAGACTGCCGCAACATGATTCGCACGTTGCATTTCGAATTGATTGCCGAGCTTGCCGCCAAGTTGAACAAGACTCCCGAGGGCAACGGCACGATGCTTGATAACACAATCATCGTGTATGTCAGTGACAACTCGGACAAGCATCATTCCAGTGCCACCGAATGGCCGATGGTTGTGCTTGGCAACTTGAACGGCAAGCTGAAGTCGAATGGTCGTTATCTGGCCTATCCACGGTATGGAGCGGCCGGCCATCATCACACGATCGGCAATTGGCTCACCACGCTCTGCCACGTTGCCGATGTACCGCAAGATCACTTCGGTCAGCCCGACTTTGCCTTGGGCAAGACATCCAAACAACTCGGACCGCTGGAAGAACTGCTGGCTTAATTAGAGTACCCGATCAGTCATCGGCCGTGTCCCACTCCGCGGCGGCAAGGTAGCCACCGTCGATGACCAGCGACGTGCCGTTGACCGCGGCCGAGTCCTCGCATGACAAGTAGAGGATCGTGCGGGCGACTTCGTTCGGTTGAATGGCTCGATTGATCGGGACGCGGCGAACACGTTGCCTTAATGTTTCCTCAGGATCAGGTGTCGTATTGAGATGATGCCGCAGCATCGGCGTGTCGGTAATTCCCGGACACACGCAGTTGCAACGGAGCCCCGCCGCCGCATAGTCCAGCGCGATCGACTGAGTCAGCGAGAGGACGGCACCTTTCGAAGTGGTATAAGCTGGAGTAAGCCGTTGGCCGATGTGGCTGCTGATCGAGCCAACGTTGACCATATAGCTTCGCTCATTCGCACTCAGATGCGGGAAGGCATGCTTGAGCGAGAAAAAGATGCCCTTGACGTTCACTCCCATCAACGTGTCCCAGTCGGCTTCCGAATACTCGTGCAATAGACCGACATGAACCACGCCCGCACAGTTGATGACGATGTTCAGGCCGCCGAATCTCTCGATAGCAGCGTTGATCGATTCAGCGACGCTGTTGTTATCGGAAACATCGCAAGCCGTGTAGATAGCATTCCCACCGTGCGAGTTAATCTCAGCGGCGATCGATTGACCATCCGTCACATCGGCAATCACGACGGCGGCGCCTTCTCTCGCAAACAAACGAACGGTTGCCTCGCCAATTCCAGAAGCACCACCGCTGATCCATGCCACTTGCCCTTCAAGCCGGTTACTCATTTCGATGACTCCGTCCATAGAAACCCGAACTGGAGCGAGGGACGCGCATGCGTCGGGTTACTATCGCTAGGCAAGAATCTCTTTGACAACGTGTCCGTGGACATCGGTCAAACGCATGTCGCGACCACCGTAGCGGAAGGTGAGGCGTTCGTGATCGAGCCCCAATAGGTGCAAGATTGTTGCGTGTAGATCAAAAACAGTAACAACGTTCTCGACCGACTCCATTCCGAATTCGTCAGTCGCTCCGTAAATCGTGCCGCCCTTGATGCCGCCGCCGGCCATCCACACGCTGAAACCTGATGTGTGATGGTCGCGACCGTCACTGGCGGCACTGCCAGCATGAGGAGTTCGTCCCATCTCGCCCGCGCAGAGAATCAGCGTTTCGTCGAAGAGGTCTCGCTGCTTCAAATCCTTGATCAAAGCGGCGATGGGTTGGTCGGTTACTAGGGCGTTCTTTTCATGGTCTCTCTTCAAGTTTCCGTGTTGGTCCCAACTTCCATTCAGATGCCCAACCGGATTGGCGGTGATTTCGACGAAGCGAACGCCAGCCTCGAGAAGTCGTCGGGCTCGCAGACATTGTGTGCCGTAGGATCGCAAGTCCTTGTCTCTGGCATCCAGACCGTAAAGTTTCTTGGTCTCCTTTGTTTCTTGCGAAAGGTCAAGCGTATCTGGAACGGCTGTCTGCATACGATACGCCATTTCGTAGTTACGGATCGCCGATTCGATTCCGGTATGGTCGCCCAGCCTCTGCGCGAAGTCGCTGTCCTGTTCGATCAACCAGCGAAGTTTGTCACGCTGTTTCTTGGAACGCGCGGGAACAATGTTGTCGACCGGCACGCCCTCGGCCTTGATCGAAGTCGCTTGAAAGCTGGCTGGCAAGTAGCCGTTTGCAAAGTTCTCTTTTCCGCCCGGCGGCACCGTGCCGCTGTTCAGCAACACGTAGCCAGGAAGACTCTGACTCTCACTGCCAAGGCCATAAGTGATCCACGAGCCAAGGCTGGGCGAGCCGGCTCGCAAGCGGCCCGAGTGCAAAAATAGGTTGCCTCCAGCGTGAAGCGGCACTTCGGCAACCATCGATCGAATGATGCCAAGATAGTCAACACAGGTCGCGATGTTGGGGAACAGACTGCTGACGGGAATTCCAGCTTGGCCATACTTCTGAAACTTCCAGGGGCTTTCCTTCCACACACGGCCCGGGTTAGCACCCATGCTCTTCGAGTTCGACCAATTGCCGATGCTCTTGCCGTGATGTTTCTTCAAAGCCGGCTTGGGGTCAAACGAGTCGACGTGCGAAACGCCGCCGGGCATAAATAGGAAGACAACGCGTTTGCACTTCGGCGGAAAGTGGAATCTGGAGGGACTCTTCGCGAGGCCCGCATAGCTTTGATCAGCCATCAAAGCGGAAAGCGACATCAATCCGAAGCCCGTCGACGCTGAGGCAAGCATGTCTCGACGGCTCATCGGCACGGGCATTCGACCGGGGCATCGGCTTTGTTGTGTTGAATTAGTCATTGTCGCGACTCTTGATCGTTCATCGTTTTACCGGATGTAAATCAATTCCTTCATATTGAACACGGCGTGTGCGGCGTCTTGCCAGACGCTCTTGTCCTTAAGCAACGTGGCCTCGTCGACCGAAGGATCGTCGGCCAGGCTTCGAACCAGCGAGACAAATCGTTGCTGTTCTTTCTTACTCGGCAATCGGCCAACCGCTCGTTGGAACATGGCCCGAACACGAAGTTCAATCGAATCATGATTCGCTGCGACGAGTTGTTCGGCCCAGAATCGAGCTTGATCGATGACAAAGGGATCGTTGAGCATCGCTAGCGCTTGTGCGGGCACGTTCGTCTGGTCTCGACTTCCGCGCGTCATCATCCGATCGGGGAAGTCGAACAGTTCGAGAAACTGCGGTCCTTCCATCCGAGTTACTTTGATGTAAATACTGCGTCGTCCGTCACCATCGAGCGGGCCGATATACAGCTTTCGGTGAAGTTTTTCTTTCGCCCGGTGAGGGTGAAGTCCCGGACCGAACAGCGTGGGACTCAATCGCCCAGAGACCGCAAGGATCGTGTCGCGAATCGATTCGGCGTCCAATCGTCTCACTGGGAAGTGATGCAGCAATCGATTGCCGGGATCAAGTTGCACGGCTCGACCATCCGGAAGGCTCGTTTGTCGAAAAGTTTTGCTCAGAACGATTCGCCGAATGAGTCGCTTGATAGACCAGCCATCCTTCGCGAATTCGTTGGCTAGAAAGTCAAGCAATTCGGGATGCGTTGGTTTCTCGCCCATCCGACCGAAGTCGTCCGTCGTTGCCACGATGCCGCGACCAAACAAATGATGCCAAACTCGGTTGACCATGACTCGGGCTGTCAGCGGGTTGTTGGGCGAGGCAATCTGTTCCGCGAGTTGTCGGCGACCGCTCCCAGACGTTTCAAACCCAGCAGTTCCAGCAAGTACTTCGAGGTATCTTGCGGGCACAATTGGCCCCGGTTTCTTCGGACTGCCACCTTGTAAAACCGGAAAGCCTCGACCGCTTGCTTGATCGGCTAAACCCGCAACCACGCGTGGTTCGGCTATCGCCGCCGCCACTTTGCGGTAACGATTGATTAGCTCGCCCGCAAGCTTCTTCTCGTCGTCAACGGTGTTGGGCAGCAGTCCCATCTGGACGAACCAGTTAAGCCATTGGACGTCAGCATCAGTGGCGCGATCTTCTTGCCATGCCTTAACGGCATTATGAGCGACGGATTGAAAAACGGCCGCAACTTCGGCCTGATTCGATGGCGCGTCAACTTTACCAACTGCTGGCTCGAACAAAACGAGCATATGTGCCAAGTCCGGCGCGGGCCCATTCGACACATCATGCAAGACCGCTCGCGTGATGCCGAAAGACGAGCGATTGTCTTTCAGCTTTTCTCTGTCATCGGTGCCGGCTCGGTCAGGTCGATCTGGCCAGCGAGGATTGTCGGTACGCGTTGTCATCTCAACAAAAGAACGCAGCGACTTGCCGGCGCTGGTCGGGAATGTTTTCCATTTGGAGGTGCCGTCGACGAGATACTCGAGGCCACCGCCCGCAAACTCATTCAACCCACAACTATCGACCACCGTGCGAACCATGCTGCGCCGGTCGCCAACGATTTGAACGCTGATGAACTTTTTTTTCGTAGGAAGCCAGGGAGATCGTATCGAACCATTCAGACGACTCGAAAGCACGTTCGTGTGCAGGCCAGCAGGAAGAATTGTCGCGACAATCTGATTGCCTTCGTCCGATAGTGCGAAATCACCAGCCCGATTCGGTCCGCTCACCAGACCCAGTCCACTGGTTGACCACTCGGAAGATTGACCTGTTCTGAAGTCGGCCCAGACTTCGTAATTGTCAGCATAAGACATCTCTCGTTGGCTGTGCTCGCTCCGATATTCGTCGGCAAGTTTCTTCCAGCGCGTCGTGACGTTTCCTTTTAGCTCGCTGCCGATGGCGGATTGTTTCACGAGACGCCAGGGTGCCATTGACGACGGTCCCATCTCACTGGCGGCCACCCATTTTCTGTCATCGAACTCTCGCTCCATCCAACCTTCGGTCAGCTTGCGAGTCACCTTCCATTGCTTGTTCGAACCGAGTTCCTTGCCATCGATTACAATTGATGCCATGAACCCTGCAGGGCCGACGCCATTGGCAGCCTCGAATGCGACGGTATTGTTGCCTTTTGTTAAGTGCTTCGTCACGTCATAGTTGGCTGGAGTGTTCCACGCTTCGATGCTGCCCAAACGTTGTCCGTTGATGTATGACGTCACGCGATCGTCGGCCGTCGCAAACAGCGACGCTTTTTTCGGTGCGCTATCCAGTTCGAATTGAAAGCGAAAATAGATCGGTTCGGAACTTGGCTCGTTTTGGAATGCCGTTGGCTTGTCCCAAATCCACTTTGAAGACCAAAACCGCAGGACTTTCGGCGGACTAGATTTCGCGAATTGTTTCAGAACGTAAGCGGGGTTCTCGCGTTGGGAGACTTTTTCCATAGCACTAACGAGAGGATTTGCTTCTTCAGCCTCACCCGTCAACGCCTTCAGGATTGTTTCGCCCATCGGATCAATCGTAGCTAACCAGCGATCTCCAAGTCGCTTCCGAAGCTCGCTTTTGATGCGACGTGTTTCTGCCGTTGCGTCAGCAATCCGTTCAGGCGAATCGATCGTGTGCACGACCTGACTGCAATTCTCGAGCATGCCGACCAGCGCGTAATAGTCCTTCGTCGAGATTGCATCAAGCTTGTGGTCATGACATCGAGCACACGAAACGGTCAGCCCCTGAAAGGCTTTTGCGAACGTATCGATTTGGTTGTCGAGCGCGTCGAAGCGAATCTCAGGAAAGGTGACACAGTCGTCGTGTCCCAACTCTCCGAATCGCCAGAAGGCCGTTCCGATGATCGACTCGTGGATGCCGAGCTTCTTGTCCAAACGCGGACGTTCCAACAAATCACCGGCGATGTGTTCGCGGACGAATTGGTCGTACGGCAGATCGTTGTTGAATGCTCGGATCAGATAATCGCGATACTGCCACGCGTCGCGAATCTCGTGATTCCATTCGTACCCGTGAGTCTCGGCGAAGCGAACGACGTCCATCCAATGACGCGCCCATTGCTCGCCGAAATGTTCTGAGCCCATCAGTCGATCGACCAACGATTCATAGGCCGCGTCGGGGGTCTTGCTGAAGTCCTCGACGAATCGATCGACATCGGCCGGCTTGGATGGTAGTCCTGTTAGGACAAGAGAAAGCCTTCGTGCCAACACACGCGCAGTTGCTGGTTTAGAAATCTCGACTCCTGCCCTCCGAAGCTTCGCCGAGATGAACGCGTCGATCGGATCGGTCGCACTTCCCTCGGCCGGTGGAACGACGGAGGCGACCGGTTGAAGACTCCACCACTTTCGTCGTTCTTTGAGAATTGACTTCCATGACATCTCGGAGACCTCTTCCGCTGATGGCGGACGGTCGCGAGGATCGGGTGCGCCGATTCGGATCCATTTCTTGAAGTCCGCGACGATCTTGTCCGAGAGCTTCTTGTCGGGTGGCATCTCGATCGATTCATGTCGAATCGCGTCGAGCAGCAGACTCTTCTTAGCATCGCCGGGAACAACGGCCGGCCCCGATTCGCCGCCCTTACGGATGAATTCTCGACTGTCGAGTCGCAAGCCGCCTTTCAATTCCGACGAGACGGCCGAATGACACTCGTAGCAGTGCCGGATCAATACAGGTCGAATGCGCTTTTCGAAGAATTCGACACCAACCGAATCGTCGCCAATGGCAACTTGGTGAGCGATTAGAAACGCCACCAACAAAAGTGTTCGGTTGAGATTCATAACACAAGTCTTTGGAGAAATCTCTCGTGCACGCAGCGTCATTTTCGTGTCGTTGTCATTCTACAGTCAACGAGTCCGCATCAGAAGCACAAAGGCCAAGGTCGCTGCAAATGGTAGCTCAACGAATTCAAGGCATGCATCGGGAGTCGTGGCTCTCTGTAAAGCATTACCCATCAACCACTTGTGCCAGATTGCCAGGTGGTTGCAATTCGAATCCTTCGACGGTTAAAATAAATGGCTTGCTTCAAGCATCTATCTTCTATCCTTGCCTCTTATTCACGTACTCAACCGACCTTAACTGACACAGTTGTCTTCTCATCACGACGGGTGTTGCAGCACAAGACGATTTCTGTCAAAACTTGAGCTTATCCCGTCCGACATACAGATAAGATACATAGCGATTTGACCTCAAATACTGCTGAAAGATGAATCATGCTAAACCGTAGAAAAATGCTGCAAGGAACGGCCGCCGGTGTTGGCGCGGCCGTTGGTTCTTCCTTTGTTCCCAAAGAATTGTTTGCAGCCCCCGGAAGCAGCGGATCGCCGAAGCGCATCGTCTTTTTCATGCAAAATCAAGGCTTTGATCCCGCGACTTGTATTCCGAAAGAGATGAGCGGCAGCGGATCGTTGGCCAAGGCTAAACTTCCCGAGCCGATCGAAGCGCTCGAGCCTTACAAAGAGCGGCTGCACATTATCAACGGTCTTCACGGGACGCACACGAGTCCCTCGCACAGTGCGTTCTTCGGCGCGCTGGGTGGTTATCGTGGTGGCGATGGTGTCGCGCCGAGCGGACCGACGATTGATTATGAACTTAGTAAAGCACTGCCGAAGACGCTGCTGCCGCATCTTTGCATCGGCATGGACTCGATCGAGAATATGACGACCAAGCCGACGATCGCCAACTTGTCGGCCAGTGGTGCAGGTCAGCCGATCTTCATGCATTCGAATCCGAATCACCTTTATCAGGTGCTTTATGGTGGCATCTCGACGGGTGAGATTCGCAAGCAACACGAAGCTCGATCGAATGTTTTGAATCAGATCGAACAACTGACGGCCGCGAAGGGTCGCTCGTTGCCGGCCGCGGATCGACAACGTTACGGTCAGTACGTGCAGGGATTTCGTGATGTCAACGGCTTGCGAGATCGACTCGACACGGTTTCCGACCACTTGCGCAAGTTCGCTCCGAAGGTTGACGAACGATACACGAAGCCGGAATTCGAAACCGACTGGCACGATTGCTTGCTGGACCTTGGCATCTCGGCGTTGACGTCGGGGATTACGAATACGCTAACGATTGGTTCGGGGCGTGGCGAGATCTTCGGTGCTTGGAAAGGTCTCGGGGTCGAGCAGCAAGGTCACAATCTTGGCCACATGAAGCAACCGGACAATCCGATCTGGATCAAGATTCGTCAATACAACAGCCGCATGCTTGTTCGCATCATGGAAGCGTTGGACGCAGTGCCTGAAGGCAGCGGCACGATGATGGATAACACGCTGATCGTTTACACCAGCAACAACGCCGACCGTCAGCATACCAGTGGTGCGAACTGGCCAGTCATACTGCTTGGCGATTGCGGCGGCATCTTCAAGACCGGCTGCTTCACGCAAATGAGCGGCAAGCGACCGATCAACGCATTGTATTCGACGCTGTTGCGAGTTGCCGGCGAAAAGGTCGAGCACTTCAACATGAACGAGAAGCTCGCCAAGAAGTTCGACGACAGGACCGGCCCGCTCAAGGAAGTGCTCGTTTAAGAATTCATTCTCGCAAACAAAAAGCCGAGGTCGTGAGACTTCGGCTTTTTTGCGATGTGGTTGTGGTCCCGCGACTCCGCTCGCGGGACAGATGCAAGTTACAAGTAACCATCGTAACCCGACGCGTAAGCGAGGGACGCTCACACGTGTTCGTAAGTAACACGTAATGTTAGCGAACACGTGTGAGCGTCCCTCGCTTACACGTCGGGTTATGATGTCTTTAGGTGAATCATGACCAGATTTGCTTTCACACTCACGATCATTTGCAGCTTGCTTTCTGTCGCGAGCGCCGAGACTTACACGCCTGGCAAGAAGCTCGACAAAACTCACAGCTTTGCCCAGAAGTTCCTGACGGCGCACTGCGTTGATTGCCATGGCGAGGATGATCCTGAAGGCAACTTGTCGCTGCACAATTTGGGCCCAGTCGATGAGATCAACTCGGGCACATGGAAAGCCGTCTGGGCTCAAGTCACCTTGAAAGAGATGCCACCCAAAGACGCCGATCAGCCAAAGGTCGTGCAGCGGTTGCTGTTTTCGGATTGGATCGTGGGCGAGCTTACTTGTGTCATGCGCGACAAGGGCGGTTTCAGCGCGCACCTTGACCCCAACAAAGGCAACTTCGTCGATCACGATTTGCTGTTCGGAAAACTGCCCGAAGGCATCACGCTTGCTCCAACATCGTCGCCCGCGAGGATTTGGCGAGTCACTCCGCAAGAACATATCACGCGGCTGAACGAATTGATTAACACCGAGCCAGCGTTTGATCCAGCAAAACCGGGCCTGCGGTCTCGTGGCGACGTTGTGCCCACGAATCACGGCGGCGAGCTGAAAATGTATTTTGGAACCGATCGAATCATCAAATGGCAAGGTGGCACGGTCGCCTACGCGACTTCTGTAAAAAGCATTCCCGCGATTCTTTCATCGGCGCGAAATCACGGGCTCGAAAACTATCCCGATTTCTACACGGTTAACAGTGCCGAGGCGACGCAGATTATGGGCGTTGCTCATGACATTATTCGTTACATGGCTTACGGCCCGCTCAGCATTGCGAACCCCGA
Organism: Planctomycetaceae bacterium; assembly: GCA_002722955.1. Classification (GTDB taxonomy): domain Bacteria; phylum Planctomycetota; class Planctomycetia; order Planctomycetales; family Planctomycetaceae. Next base: position 16,856 of record PBMZ01000093.1, read on the forward strand.
ACAAATCACTGACGACCCGAATTCGTACAAGATGGTCGGCGATATCCGCGGGCTTCCCACAGCTTTGGTCTACAGCACAAAGGTCACGCGTCCGCTGACACCCGTCTATGAGCTGATGAAGGAAGATGGTTTCGATGACAAGCGTTTGCGAGCCGCCGTCGATTACATCTTCGAAGCGATGACTTTCCGAGCAGCGGACAAAACGGAATCGGACAACTACCTCGCCATCGTCAAACAATCCATCGAGAAGCTTGGCAAGGAAGACGGTGCTGTGCTTGGACTTTCATCGATCTTTCTCGATCGAGACGCACTCTTCCGACCCGAACTGGTCGAAAACGTCAAGCCCGATCAACACGGTCGCGTCATGTTGCAAGATTGGGAATTGGGCTTAGCCGTCAATCACGCGCTGCGTTACATCAAACCCGATGCCAAACTCCGCAAGGCGATTGTCGAAGGTCGCATGAAGACCAAGGCCGACGTCAAACGCGAAATCGAACGCATGCTCGCCGATGACAGTGTCCGCAAGCCGCGTGTCTTGCGGTTCTTCCGCGATTACTTTGACCACGATCTTGGCGGCTACATCTGTAAGGACTCGAAAGCACTGGCGGCGACCGGCGCGAGCACTCGCGGCACTTCCCACTACCGGGCCATGTTCGATGCCACGGCGAGCACGGATCGCTTGATCGAACTGATCTTGGAAGAAGACAAAGACGTGCTGAAACAACTGCTCACGACCAACAAAGTCGTGGCGTCTCGATCTGACAACATCTATTTCGGCAAACAACGCACCAAGGAAGAGCGAAATGCCGCTGCCGCCGTCGCCAAGAAAGCCGCCGATGAGCAAGCCAAGAAAGACGCCGCGGAACTCGAAGTTCTAGAAAAAGAGGTCGCCGAGCTTGAGGCCAAACAGAAGGCCGATCCCAAAGCAAACGGCGTGAAGAAGTCGCTTGACCGCAAGAAGAAATCGCTGGCCGCACTCAAGAAAAAGTTGGCCAACGCGAAAAAGAATCGACGGCGATCACCGGCCAATTTCAATGTTGCTCAAGCAAAGATGAATGGCCCAAAGATATACGCTCGCGTCAGCCGCCGCAGCTTCGGCAACGGATCGATGCGACCAGACCGCACACTGGCCACCACACCTGAAGGGCAACGTCTCGGCATCTTGACCCATCCAAGCTGGCTCGTCTCGCACTCCGACGCGATGGATAATCACGCCATCCTACGAGGCCGCTGGATCCGCGAACGCATCCTCGGCGGCGGCATCCCCGACGTACCGATCACCGTCGACGCGATGTTGCCAGACGAGCCACAAAACACGCTGCGTGAACGCATGCGAGTTACTCGGGAAAGCTACTGCTGGAACTGCCACAAGAAGATGGACCCGCTCGGTTTACCGTTCGAGATGTACAATCACGCCGGCTTGTACCGAACAACGGAACTCGACAAACCCGTCGACACTAGCGGCGAGATCATCGATTCGGGCGACCCTGCACTCGACGGCAAAGTCAACAACGCCCTCGAGATGATCCAAAAGCTGGCCGCCAGCGAGCGATCAGCACAGGTTTTCGTTCGCCACGCCTTCCGATTCTGGATGGGCCGCAACGAAACTCTGAACGACGCCCCTGTTCTTCAAGCCGCCTACAAAGCTTACAAGGACAACGGCGGCAGCATGAAGGCGTTGATCACATCGCTGATAACCTCGGATGCGTTTCTTTATCGTACACGAGCCGATTCCGCACTGGCTGAGGCAAAGTAAAGCAGCCGCCACAGTTGGCGACTTTTGCTCCACCGCACTGGAATCTGTGATATCATCAGAAGCCCGGCTTTTTCGACAGCCGGGCTTCTTGCCTTTCACGTTTTGCAAATGAATCCCAATGATGAAAACGTTGAACTATCAACTTATGGCAGCAAGTGCGCTGGTCTCGCTGTTTTCAGCGATGGCCGAGGCCAGTGACAAGCCGAACTTCGTAATCATTTTCAGCGACGATCAGGGATACGAGGACGTTGGCTGTTTTGGTTCGCCGGACATCGAACTCCGCGGCCCTTGCCACATCGTCGCTTACAGGCCGTGAATGAAGACGACGGTGAGACGGAAATCGAGAATCCTAATTCCGCCGTCATCTGGCACTACGCCGAAAACGATTTCAACCAAGACGGAAAGATCGACCTCCCCGAACGGTTTCACCGCACGATCTCGACAGTTGCGATTAAGAATGATCTTCTGATCGCACCCGATTTCATCGGGCTGCTGCATTGTCTGGATGCCAAGACCGGAAAGGTGCATTGGCTCTTTGACACCTATGCACATAATTGGGGATCACGGTTGATCGTTAATGACAAGATTTACTTGGGAGACGAAGATGGAGATATCACGGTCTTCGAACTCTCTAAAGATCCGACCAAATCGTTCACAGATCAACCCGATCGAAGTCACTCGCTCTTTTTTATCAGGGCTCGCACGGAGATCAAGATGCACAACTCTGTCTACAGTACGCCCATCGTTGCCAACAACACGCTTTTTATCAGCAACCGAAATCATCTATTTGCCATTGAGACAGAGAAGGAATAGTCGCGTTAGAAGATTGGTTTTTTTCGAAAATCCGGGCTTCTTTTCGGCGACCGAGACTCTATCGGCAGCGAAATTCGCGGGCACTTCGTGTTAAGATAAGAGCCTCGAAATCATTATCGACTCACGAATATCTCGCTATGCCACAGCCACCAAGTATCCGTAACGCCCTTCTCGTATCGGTCGTCCTGTTAACGGCGCGGTCTGCTTATGCCATCGACTTTGCTCACGAGATCGGCCCGATCTTGAAGCAACACTGTGTGGAATGTCACGGGGCTGACAAAGCCAAAGGTGGCTTCTCTCTGAACACGCGGGCTCTGTTTCTGGAAAATGACGCAGCCGTCTCGGGAAAGTCGGCCAAATCCCTGTTTCTCAAGCTGATTCAGGAAACCGATCCCGAGATGCAAATGCCGCCCAAGGGTAAACCTCGCGTGCCGGCGAAGAAAATCGCACTGTTGAAAAAGTGGGTGGACGCGGGGATGCCGTGGGAGCCTGGCTTTTCGTTTGGAAAGAATGGTTGGGAGCCGCCGCTCAAGCCTCGCGTTGTCGAGTTGCCGCAGGCAAGAAATGGTCGCGAGCATCCCATCGACCGTATCTTGGATGCCGATCTGGCCGAGCACAAGAAGCCAACACCGCCGCTGGTTTCCGATGCGGCGTTCTTGCGTCGAGCTTCGCTGGATGCCGTTGGTTTGTTGCCCTCACCTAGCGAACTTCAGCAGTTTGTTGATGACACATCGGCCGACAAACGTGAAAAGCTGATCGACAAATATCTTGCTGACGACATTGCCTACGCGGATCACTGGCTGACTGTGTGGAATGATCTATTGCGGAACGATTACACAGGCACGGGATTCATCACCAAAGGCCGTACTCAAATCACCACGTGGCTTTACGCAGCTCTTCGCGAGAACAAACCGTACGACCAGTTCGTCCGCGAGTTAATCGCACCGCCGTCGAGCGACTCGGCCGGATTCATCAACGGCATCAAATGGCGCGGCGAAGTCAATTCAAGCCAGACGTTGGAGATTCAGTTCGCACAAAACGTTTCTCAAGTGTTTCTCGGCATCAATATGAAGTGTGCCAGTTGCCACGACAGTTTCATCGACCGATGGAAGTTAGAGGAGGCTTACAACTTGGCGGCCATCTACGCAGACAAGCCACTCGAGCTGAATCGTTGCGACAAGCCGATCGGTGTCATGGCGACTCCGAAATGGATGTTCCCAAAGATTGGCCAAGTCGATCCAAAAGCGCCGAAAACAGAACGGCTCAAGCAGTTGGCTGACTTGATGACGCATAAAGAAAACGGTCGATTTACTCGGACGGTGGTCAATCGGATTTGGCATCGCCTGATGGGACGCGGGATTGTACATCCCGTCGATGCAATGGGAACGCGGCCTTGGAACGAAGACCTGTTAGATTACCTCGCAGTGCGGTTTGCTAGCGATGGTTATGATCTTCGGAAGTTCATCCGCTTCGTCATGACATCGAAAGCGTATCAATCGAAGAGCGAGATCCTTAAGAAAGAGGCTGGCGAGGACTATGTTTACGCTGGTCCGATTGCGAAACGGATGACGGCCGAGCAATTCTTGGATGCGATCTGGCAGATCACCGGAACGAATCCGACCAGCGCTGATGGCAAAGTCAACCGCATCGTCAAGTCGAAGACTAGCTCCCCACGACCTGATGGTTTTCGACCTTCGGCAGTCAAAGCCAAGTGGATTTGGCATGAGGGCACAGTCGGAAAGAAATCTCAGCTTCGTCACACCATCGAGTTGAAATCCACTCCGAAAGCAGCCTTGTTGATGGCAACTTGCGACAACGCATTCGTCATGAAGATCAACGGCAAGCAGGTCGCTCAATCACGCGATTGGACGAAGCCCGTTTATCAAGACGTGACCAAGGCATTAAAGCTTGGTAAGAACACTGTCCAGGTTGATGCGGAAATGTTTGGCGGCGCGGCGGGGTTCATCTGCCAGTTTTCGATTTTGGGAGAGAGTGGCAAGAAGCGCACGATCATCACAAATAAAGCTTGGGAAGCTCGCCCACCAAAGGGAGATACTTGGGCCGCAGCGAAGGAATTGCAGCCACACGGCTCTGGCCCGTGGGGCAAGATTCTTGATCCAAATGCCGCGATGCTGCCAACCGGTGCCACGCCACCAGTTCGCGCTGCATTGGTCAAGAACGATTTTCTGATGCGTTCGTTAGGAAGACCACATCGAGATCAAGTCGTCACCACACGACCGGCAGAACTCACAACGTTGCAGGCGATTGATTTGGCCAATGGAGAAATCCTGGCGGCTCACCTAAAACAAGGCGCTCAACAATTGACAGCCGAAAAGGAACTCGGAACGTGGCTGTATCGCTACGCTCTTTCGCGAACGCCCACGACTGGTGAAAAGACTGTCTTGGCTGACGTGCTCGGAGAAAACCCGAGTGCTTTGGCGGTGGAAGACTTGTTGTGGCTGGTGTTCATGCAGCCTGAATTCCAGATGATTCGTTAAACTTAGTTTGCTACACAAATACTAACCGGCTTTGCCATGATTACACTCGAAGAAAAACTCGCTCGTCGCGATTTACTCAAGCAACTCGGTGCCGCTTCGCTAGCCACGCTTGGTATGGGAGCTCCCTCCGCTTGGGCTGATTCCGAGAAAGTTATCCACCCCGCGCCGAAGGCGGATTCCTGCATCCTGATTTGGATGGCTGGCGGAATGGCTGCACCGGACACGTTCGATCCGAAACGGTATCTGCCGTTCGAAAAGGGCCTGGATGTCAACAAGATCCTGAGCACGTTTCCGGCGATCGATACGGCCGTTGACAACATTAAGTTGACCAAAGGATTCGAGCGTGTTGCCCAAGTCATGGATCGAGGCACGCTGATTCGCTCGGCCGTGCAACCTGACCTTGGCAGCATTCTGCATTCGCGCCATCAGTATCATTGCCATACTGGTTATGTCCCGCCACTGACCGTTGCTGCTCCACACATCGGCTCTTGGATGGCGAAGGTCTTAGGTCCGAAGAACGAGGTCATTCCGCCATTTATCAACATTGGTCAGCGGCTTGAAGGTGTCGGCGAGAAGGAAGAATTGAAGGCATTCACAACAGCAGGTTTCTTCGGCACCGAGTACGGACCGATGAACTTGCCGTATCCTCAGGATGCAGTCAAATCGGTTCAACCGCCAAAGGGAATGGAGCCGGGGCGATTTGCGAACCGGTATCGTCACTACAAGAAACTCATCAGCCAGAATCCGAATCGCGAATGGGTCAGCGACTTTCAACAAGAGTCGATGCTGCGTTCACTCGACGCGGCTCATCGGTTGTTGCAATCGAAAGAACGCCACGCTTTCGATCTAACGCGAGAGCCAAAGGAAATGCGCGAGGTCTACGACACGGGCCGGTTCGGTCAAGGATGCCTGCTAGCTCGCCGACTGGTCGAGGCCGGGGCACGATTCGTCGAAGTGACAACGGAATACATTCCGTTCATCCACTGGGACACTCACGAGAACGGACACACGACCGTCAAGAGAATGAAGTCGGAAATCGACCGACCGATCGCTCAACTCATTCTTGATTTGGAAGAACGCGGCTTGTTGGATCGCACGTTAGTCATTATCGCCAGCGAGTTCTCTCGCGACATGATGATCGAGGGCGTACCGGGCTCGACGGCGCGGGATCAATCACGAGCTCGCACGGACAAGCTTCAAGTGATGAAGCACTACGGCCTTCACCGGCACTTCACTGGTGGCACCAGCGTTGCCATGTTTGGCGGCGGAGTGGAAAAGGGATTCTTGTACGGCAAGACTGCTGACGAACGGCCTTTGCTGGCGGTCGAGAACCCCGTCTCGATCGAGGACCTACACGCGACCATTTTCACCGCGATGGGCATCAGTCCAAAGACAGCCTTCGATGTCGAGAAACGCCCGTTCTTCGCCACGAAAGACGGGACCGGAAAACCCGTCATGGATATCTTCGCCTCATAGAAACACTTGATATTAAGAAATTAATTAATAGTAAGAACAAATCGGAGATGCTCACGATGAAGTTGCAAGACACAAAGCGAATTATTGGTTTCTTGGTTTCCGTTACATTGATCTGCTCGGTGGTTACCGCTGGCGACAAGAACGCGCCTGAGAAAAACCCCGGATACGACAAGTCCAAAGACGTCGGCGCGAATGCACCCAAAGGTGCGGACATCCCGTTCGATGGTACGAAAAAATCGATCGAAGCGAATTGGTCAATGTGGCCGAAGCCAGAAATGCCTATCACGTGGTCGATCGTCAACAACCCATCCGGCAAAGACAAGGTCTTGATGACCAACGGTGGAAAAAGCTGGGGTACTCATGACTTGGTCACGAAGAAGAAGTACACGGACTTCGAAGGCCACGTGGAATTCGTGCTAATGGGCAAGCGTGGCGACGATAAGGTTGAAGGCTACACCAACAGTGGCGTGTACTTGCAAAACCGCTACGAACTCCAGATCGAATCGCCCAAGGGCAAGGACGCGAAGGATCCCTACAACTGGAAGATCGGACCACATGGCATTGGTGCGTTCTGCATGGAACGAGTCCCCGATGTCAACGCTTGGCGACCGAACGGTCAATGGCATTCCTTCCACTTCATCTTCAAGGCCGCACGTTGGGACGGAGACAAAGCCGTCGAGCCCGCGAGAGCAACCGTGTGGTGGAATGGACTCAAGGTGCACGACAACGTGCCCATCAAACATGCCAACGGCGGCGTTAAAGTCAGCCCCAGTGCTGAAGGTCTGAAGCTGCAAGAGCACGGCCAGGACGTGCGTTATCGCAACATCTGGATCGTCGATAACAGCAAGAAGAAGAGCTGAGGTCAGAGACACCCAATTTCCTGCGGGGATCGTGTGTCTTGACCCAGATCGTTCATTTTTGCTGTCGTCCTTGAGGCCTCACACTCGCTTATAGAGAGTGGATGTTCGTCGATGCGCCGTCTCTGCGCGCATTGATCGAGCATGACCGTCAACTCACAAACATGTGGCCGACAGATGACAGCTATGATCGAACACCAACCACAGAGAAAATGGGGCAACCGATCAAGCACGTTGATCGCGTTACTTGCCTTTAGCGTTGTTTCGTCCGTTGATCGAAGGGTCGAAGCAGATGAGCCTCGGGCGCAGCAAACTGGTAGCGACCGCTATGGCTATCCGCTACCGGCTGGCGCGGTTGCCCGGTTCGGCACGGCAGGATTTCGAATGTCTGGCAGGTTGACAGGATTCGCTTTCAGCCCAGATCGAGAGGTGATTGTTGCGGGCGACGCGAACTCGATTGAGTTCTGGGATTCGGCAAGCGGTAGGACGTTGAAAAGAATCCCTTTGAAGGCGCGGTGCTTAGATTGGTCACTTGTTTCAAACTCAAACTTGGAATGACCTGCGTCAGTTGAAGGGCCATACAAAGTGCGTGTGGAGCCTTGCATTCAGTCCCGATAGCGAACAACTCGCCAGCGGCAGCCGAGACAAAACGCTCAGGATTTGGGACGTGGTTACCGGCATTGAACGACGAAACATTGCAGCAAACCAAGGCTACGTCGAAAGTGTGGCCTTCTCGCAAGACGGTCAGTATGTAGCGTCCGTTGGTTCAAGCGGCGGCAATTGCATTCTGTGGGATGCGGCGCGTGGAACAAAGATCCGGGAGTTCACCGGGCACAAGAATCGTTTGATGAGTGTCGTCTTCGCTCCTAACGGAAAGCTTTTGGCCACGTCAAGTTCCGATCGCACTGTCTTGTTCTGGGACGTCGCAAGACTTCTTGATCAATAGCCACATCGCGCAATCTTCGATTCGAATGACGTTCCCCTCCGTATGCCGCAGTGTCAGCAGCCCCACGGAGATTGCTTCCAAGTCGCATTCTTCAAAGAGTGAATTCTTTGCCATGGATAAGGCGGCTGACAACGGCGAGCGATACAATTCTATCCATTCAATGTCCCATGGATGAATCAAGTACTTAGATCGGGATTGGTGCTCCCATGAACAGAACAGATCTCCAAAGGAAGCTTGGACGGCGTGAACTGTTGGCAGGAGTCGGAACGGCGGCGGCGATGGCTCTTGTGCAGAATTCGGTGGCCGACGAAAACAATCCGGCCACGCAGGTTGCCGACCGCTCGTCCAGTATTCGCATTACTGGAATGAAGTTGTACTGGGTTGGCCCCGTCGTTTACGTGAAGATCGAAACCAATCACGGCATCAGTGGCTGGGGCGATTTGAAAGGCGTCGATCCGCGTCCCGCAAAAGTGCTGGCTCAATCGCTGTTTGAATTGATCGATGGCGAGAACCCGACGCGCATTGAACGCCACAATGGGTGTTGCTGATGAAAACAATCCCGCAGCCAACGTGGCGGACAAAACAACTTCGATCAAGATCACGAAGCTCACCGCCACGCCAATGCAGCGCAAGGTGTTTCTCAAGCTCGAGACGAATCACGGAGTCACCGGTTGGGGCGAGATCGATCAGCTCGAACCGTATGTCGCGGCGAAGTTGGCTCAGTCGCTGTTCGAATTGATCGACGGTCAGAATCCGGCGCGAATCGAATACCTGTGGCAAAAGATCTACCGCGCCCATCGAGACATGCGCGGTGGACCATTCATGACGCACACGCTTGCTAGCATCGATATGGCACTATGGGACATCACAGGTAAGCTGTGGGGTGTGCCCGTTTATCGATTGTTGGGCGGTCCTGTGCGCGACAAACTGCTCTTCTACCGCATCGTCCGTGATCGTTGCGAGTGTTGCTACGTATACAAGCACGCTCGCACTGCTAACGACCACAACAGCCGTCGGCAGAAGCGAC
>PBMZ01000094.1 GCA_002722955.1 Planctomycetaceae bacterium
GGAAAACTGCTTGAACGATTCCGCGGTACGCTCGATGTCAGTCCACCACTGTAGCGAGCGGTCGTCGTCCAGCAGCATCGCCACATTCAGCTCGGGCTCGATATATTCTGCACCGTGCCGCTTCAGCTCAAGGTCGCGGTACCACGGCATCTGATCGATCGCGCGGTGAAAGAACGAATGCGCGTTGTGCCAGAAGCCGGGATGTCTGGGATTCTCGATCGTTTGCAATCCGCCGCCGATGACCGAGCTGCGATCAATGGACAACGTTCGCAAGCCGCAACGCGACAGATAGGCTTGCAGGACCAGTGCGTTGTGGCCCGTGCCGAGAATGACGCCGTCATAGTGAGAATCGACGTTCATGGCGTTCACATCGAGATGCCGTGCGAAATCACGGCATCGAAGGGTTTTGGAGTGCGGCGATTCATCGCCGCTTTGGTAGTAGCGCAGCTACTTTCCTATTATGTGATGCGGCCACTTTTTACTGCGGCATCGCAATGAAAACAAAGTGGCTTTGCCACATAGGAAAGCGGTGATCAATCGCCGCACTCCAAAAAACACAGACCCGAAGGGTCACCCAGCCAGCAATTGTTGCTCCAGCGTGCCGATCACGTCGGCCATGTACCAGTCCTGAGTGGCTACGGTAATCATTGTCTGATCTTCCAGCCAGCCGCGGACCTTCTTTTCCGCCGAGACCACCGTGCTGTGATTTCTGCCGCCGAAGTAATCGCCGATCTCGCTATAGGCGGCCTGCGTGTGCTTGCGGGCCAAGTACATCGCCAGCATCCGTGGTTGGCTGACGCGGCGGGCCCGCGTTGACGAGCGTAACTCATCCTTCTTAACACCGAATAGATGACACACGGCCTTTTCGATATCCGCGATCTTGACGATGCGAATGCAGTCGCGTTCCAGGTCGGTCAAGACTTCGCGAGCCGCACTGACGCTAATGCGGCGCTTGGTCATCGTGTGATAAGCCAACAGGCTGTTGAGAGCGCCTTCTAGCTCGCGAACGTTGTTCTTGAACCGCTGAGCAACATAGGTGAGCGTCTCGGGCGAGAGGTCCGCGGGGATCAACGTGGCTTTGTGCTCGACAATTCGCTGGCGAGTTTCCAAATCGGGCGACTCCAACCGGCAGACCATTCCCGAAAGGAATCGCGTCGTCAGTTCATCGCTGAGCTTGTTGAGTAGCCGCGGATGCTTGTTCGACGTCATCACGATTTGGCGGTTGTGGCTGGCGAGCTGCTTAAACGTGTGCAAGAACTCTTCTTGGATGACGCGTTTGCCGTCCAGGAAATCGATGTCGTCGACCAACAACACATCGACGTTGCGGAATCGCTGTCGAAAACTGGGCAAGGTTCGGTCGCGAAGTGCTTGGGTGAAATAATTCGTAAACGCTTCGGACGTCAAGAACACGACGTTCAACGACGGAAACTGTTCACGAGTTCGGCTGTAAATGCCTTCGAGCAAATGCGTTTTGCCCGTGCCAACGCCGCCATGCAAAAACAGCGGGTTGTATCGGCTTCCCGGAGCGTCGGACACTTGCCTTGAGGCCATCAGCGCCAGCTCATTGCAGCGTCCCGATATAAAATCGTTGAGCTTCAAGAACCGCCGTCGTGAAGGCGGTGGTTGGGTCAAAGCTGGATTGTGCGTTGCGCTTGTCGAGGGATCTGGTGTCGATGGTTCGGGATCGGTTGACGCCGTTTCGCGATTTTCTTGACGTTGTTTCTTCTCGCGTTTCAGTGCGATTGTCGAGTCGACTTGAAAGCTGACTCGAGCAGAGGGCCCGATGTGAGACTTGGCCACATCGAACATGGGCGAGCGGAACTGCTTCTGCATCCAATTGAGCAAAAACGGACTGGCGACGCCGACGACCAGCTCGTCGTGTTCGACATTCAAGGTGGTCTTGCCAGCAAACCAAAGCTGATAATTGCGGTCCCCGACTTGGCGTTTGACGGCATCTTTCAAAGCCGCTCGCCAATCGGAGTTCCCTCCCTGGGATGGATAGGGATGGTTGTTTGCTTTGGGTTGCATCTTGCCCCCTTGGCAACTTTGGTTGATTTCAACAAGCCCCAATCGCCATTGTGACTTGACCGACTCCTGCCAATCACCAACCGAACTTCGAACGATTCCGGTGTTCGTAATTGCGCACGCTTTGCCCTTTCATCCCAAAGACTGATCATTCAGAATGAACACGGCCTTATCAGATGAGTCATTCCAGCCAAGCAGAGTTCCCAGCGCGCACGACGGATCGGGGCGCAGCGAGAGCCCAGTTTGTCAGCATGAAAGACTCAAAGCGCGGACGGACGGCACTCCATTACCCTCGGGAAGAGGAACGGCAATCCGTTACCACGTAAAATCAGAAACGATGAATTCGAACTAGCCTGAATGCTGTCCGAACCATGAAAGGCGAACTCGAATCATTGGAGAGTTGATCCAAGCCCATGACTCACTCAGCCCCGATATTATCTCCGACTTCCCGCCTGTCAAACGTAAAACACCAAATCGTATCGGCAATTCGTGATTAGATTTCTAAAGCTCTGAAATAGCAGTGTCTTCGAGTCCAAGATTTTTTCAAACACGGTGGATGGATTGTCGAAAACCTGTTGATATTTTTTGTCCGAGTCGAAACATGCGGTGGCGTATGTAGGACGGACTTGTAGTCCGTCTCACAAGAAGCGACGGGCACCAATTCCGTGCTACATTAGGACTCCCTGGGCCTAAAACCGTGGAACACTTACCGAACATGATGATTATCCCAACCTCAACGTAAGCAGCTTCCCTCCATGCATCATCGTATTCTCATTGATTTATGGGTGCGTTACCGATTAAAGTAAAGAGCACCTACCAACCTCGACGTGAAGACCCACCATTCGAGGTTTTATCGTGTTTCGATTTAGCGGCAAGCATCCTCGGCCTGCCCGAATCGGACCTGCTGATGGACGTCGCGGCAGGTGTGGGAACGGACTCCGGAAACCCGTCTGAGAATCCATGAAGATACTCAAAACATTTCTGTCAACCATCGCAGCCACTGCGATTTGTGTGTATGTCGGTTGGATCGTCTACCAAGATTCGCTTGCGCACGTCGAACCCAAACGGGACAAGAAAAAAAACGAAGTGGCCGTCTCTGTCGAGGTCACTCGGATTCAAAAGCGTTCGATCGAGGACCGCATCGAGCTAGTCGGCAGCCTGGAACCGGTTAGTCAGGTCGAGGTTCGTAGCCGCATCAGCGGTTACATCAAATCGTTGCCCTTTGATATTGGCGATCGGATTGAGGTGGGTGATGTCGTCGTCGAGTTGGACGATTCACGGAACCAAGAACTCGTCACAAAAGCGACCGCTACTCTGCGAGTTGCCGAAGCTCAACTGAAGACGGCGCGATCGAAACAGTCACTGGCGGAAAAGCAACTGGTTCGTCTCGTCGAGTTGAATAAGACTGGCGTTGCGACCGAACAAGAGACTGAGCAAGCGGAATCACAAGTTGATATCGCGAAGACGGAAGTCGAGTTAGAGCAAGCACGGGTGGCCGAATCAGCGTCAACTTTAGATCACGCCAAGATCGCACTCAAAGAAACCAAGTTGGTTGCCACCAGCAGTGGAGTCGTCTCACAGCGCTGGGTCGAAGCCGGAGATCTGGCCAAGCCCGATGTGCCACTGCTTGCCATCGTCGACTTGAACAAGGTCCGCACCACTGTCCACGTTGTGGAAAAAGATTATCCGAAGGTGAAGTTGGATCAGATCGCCAGCGTCCAGACCGATGCTTACCCCAACAAGCGATTTACGGGGGCGGTGATTCGTAAGGCGCCGGTCCTCGATGCGGCAACTCGGACAGCCACCATCTTTATCGAGATCGATAATCCCCAGTTCTTGCTGAAGCCGGGAATGTACGCTCGAGTAAACATCGTCTTCAAGAAACGCAGCGAAGCCGACGTCGTTCCGATTGCGGCATTGATCGAGCGTGATCAGAAGTCCGCCCTGTTTGTGGTCTCGGGCGACCCGCCGGTTTCTAACCTGCAAGAAGTCCAAACCGGGATCATCGACGGAGAGTCGGTCGAGATACTTTCCGGCATCGACGCCAACGACCGCATCGTGACACTGGGTAGCCGAGTGATTTCATCGGGTCAAGAAGTCCGGCCGGTCGAGATCGACTATTGGCTGGATGCTCCCGGCAAGAAAGAGACCCCTCGGTCTTCCGCCGCCGCTGACTGACGCCGTCGAGTCATCCGTTTCTCGACGAACATCGCTGGACTTGTCACTTCTCCGAAGCGATACTCGATCATTATCAGACGCATTTCCAGCTCGTTTTTAGTGAGAAGGCGTGACATGAATTGGCAGCGACTTCAAGTGGCTCTTTTGTTGGCATTGTTCCAAGCTCAACCGCTGTTTGCCGAGTTGTTCATTGAACGCGTCAATCCTCCGTCTCTGGTCCGAGGCCGCGTGAATCGGGTCTCTGTTGTTGGTACCGACCTGAAACAGATCCAAGGCCTGTGGACAACGGTTCCTGGCAAAGCGGTTCGCGCCAACTTCGTCAACTCGATCGAGGATCGCACGGCGGTCTTTGACGTCGAAATCGATGGGGAAACACCGATCGGCATTTATGGCCTGCGAGCGGCAACGAAAGCGGCCCTCAGCAATGTGCATCTGTTTGTCATTGATCAGATCGAAGCCACGCCGGAAGAAGAAGCTCCGACGAGATCGGATCAAGCCAGCTTCGCCAAAGCTCAACGAGTCAACCTACCAACTGCTATCGCTGGCGTCTGTGGAAACGCCGACGTTGACAATTTCGTTATTCAAGTCAAAGCCGGTCAAGAAGTCACATTCGAGGTGATTGGTAGTCGACTGGGTAAGGGATTCGATCCGCTTTTGACAATCCGAGACTCTCAAAATCGCATCGTCTTGGAGCACGACAACGATGTCGGCTTGTTCTTCGACGTTCGCAAAACGCATCGCTTCGAACAGGCGGGCGAGTACATCGTCGAGGTCCGTGATTCTCGCTTTCGTGGCTCGACCGAATGGAGTTATCTACTCAGGATGGGACGCTTTCCGGAAGCTCGCGTGGCCGTGCCATCATCGGTTCAACCGGGTAGTACGCAGAAGCTTGCCTTTCCACAGATTCAGACCGCGTTCAACGTGACCGCGCCAACACCGGATCGAGCGAACTACTTCTCCTACGAAGTTCGTCGAGAGAGTGACAATCTCGCCACATGGATTCCGATGAGGTTGAGTGGTCTGGTACCAACCATCGATGTCGAGAAACCCGATGACATCAACAAAGCAAAAGTCCCGGGAAGCTTTCACGGAGTCATCAACCGTAATGGCGACCGTGACATCTTCGAGTTCGAGATGACGAAGGGCCAATCCCTCATCTTTCAGGCCGAATCGCGAACGATCGGCTCACCCGCGGACCTTGAGCTGACGCTGACGGATCCCAACGGCAAGAAAGTCAAAACCGGCGACGATATGGGATTCGAGGAAACACGGTTTACGTACACAGCCAAAGCCGAAGGAACACATCAATTGATGGTTCGCGAGTTCGTCGATTGGGGAGGCAGCGAGTTCGCTTACCGAATCGATGTCGAAACGTTAGGGCCCAAGTTGACGGTCGATTCCGGTGTTGCTCGGATGGCGATTCCTCAAGGTTCGTACCAGCCGCTGCCGTTGACGTTCGCTCGAAGTTTCATCAAAGGCAATATCGAGTTGAAGTTGCTCGACGCTCCGGTCGGGATGGTGCTACAGACCAATGTGGTCGAGCCGGCCGTTAATGAATTGAACAACGCCATCTCCATCAGCAAGGAGACATCACCAGGGTTGTACACCGTGCAAGTTCAGGCCACCGCCGTCGAAACCGAAGGCAAGCCGCAAACGTTGGCGCGAACACAGCCGCTGGTCGATCGCTTGCCAACAGGTCGAGGGCCTCACGGTGAGCCGTTCGAGTTGAGAGAGGACCAACGACGACTTCCCCCAACCGTGACCGATCGAATCGCCGTTCTAGTGCTGCCCTCGATCCCCTTCGAATTCCATATTAGCGAGCAACTGGTCACGCTGCCGCGATACTTGGACGTCGACTTCACCATTTATACATCTCGGCACGACGGCTTTAGCAACCCGATTACGTTTATTGCTCGGGGTGGTGAATTAAACCAAGAGCGTCTGCGAGCACCGCGGGTGAAACAAAAGTTCGCGGTGGGAACGCCGGAATTGTTGGAAGTTCCAGCGAAGCTGACGTCGGCCGTGCTCTCTCAACCAATTCGGCATTGGGTCACGTTGACGGGGACGAGCATGATTGATGGCTTGCCGTACACGCTAACTCGCCGATTTGAATTGGAAGTCAAAATCGCATTCGAGCCATCGACCGAACCGGCGAAGCTCGAGGTTGCGGCGGGCGAAAACTTATCCGTCCAGTTGCTGGCCAACCGCCTGAAACCATTTGGACCCGTCGATGTTGCGATCAGCGGACCGAGCCAACTGACGTTGCCCGAAATGTTGACGATCCCCCCTGGCAAGAAGTCCGTCCCGCTGGAAATTGCCCTGGATAAGGACATCAAGTCGGGCAAGTACGTCGTCAACCTGACCGGAACGGCCCGCGTGTCCAAGCTGCAAGACACGGCGAGTGGCAAGCTTGAGATCGTTGTGAAGTAGCCGTTGCGGAAGATCCGTCTTCCTGCCGAGAAAAAGTCTTCGCAAGACTATAGCTCAGGAGTATAATTCTCGCTCCGGAACGGTACTTTTCTTGCCAGTCAGTCCTCCACTGGTTGGCACACTTCCGATATACTCCGGGCGCACGGACGGTGGTTTGTTCTGAGCTTGCGGCACACTTGCCGACCGATTGATGGAATCAGGTTCAGATCAAACACGCGCAGCGTGCGGAAGATGACGCGCGGTGACGAGTACCATTGATCAAGCCCCAAAGACCGATGCCAGTTTCATTGCAAACTGTTATTGGCCATTGGGTTTTGATCATGGTTCATTGACGCGATCGCGAATTTCAACAATCGGAGCATTCACACTCGATGGCCACCGTAGAAGAAGTCCGAGATCGAATCCTTCAGCTTGCCCGAGAAATCGAAGAGCTTTCGCAGACCAACGTCCCCAAAGACAAATTCTTCGATGAATTCTTGCGTCGAGTCATTGGAGCGGTCGGTGCGCGCGCGGGTGCCATCTGGATGAAGAGTCCATCGGGCCGACTGGAGCGATACTGCGAACAGGGCTTTGAGGCGATCGGCTTCGACACCGACGCTCAGGCGGAGCCACGAAATCAAAAACTGCTGGCAGAGGTGATCAACACGGGGCAAGCTCGCACCTATAGTCCCGATGATCCTAACTCGCCCGAGTTGCCGACGAACGATTTACTAGTGCTGGCAGCATTTCAAGAGAGCCGAGAGATCATCGGTGCGATCGAGATCTTTCAGCGTTCCGACACGCCTCCGGCTGCCCGACCGGGATTCTTACAGTTCGTCGAGCAAATGTGCGGTTTTGCCTGCCGCTATCTCGACCGGCAAGTGGCGTTGGCACCATCTCCCGAGATTGCCGAGCTAGCCGACGATTTCGAGCATCTCGTGCGACGCATGCATCAGAGTCTCGACGTCAGAAAAATCTCATCGATCATCGCCGAGAATGGCCGTGAAGTCGCAAACTGCGATCGGATCAGCGTCGCTATGTTGCGAGGCCGACGGGCAACGATTCTCGCATCGAGCGACTCGAATTCGGTGGACCAGAGTTCTCAAACGACGCGTCTGCTGTCGGACGTCGCGGCAAAAGCCATTCTGACCAAGGAACCGCTGGTCTGCGACGGCAGCACGGACGATTATCCTCCGCAAATCGAAAAGCCGCTGGTCGCCTATGTTGGCCAGAGTGATTCGAAGATGTTGATGATCGTCCCGTTCTTTCAAACGGATCCCATGATCCAGCACGAGGAAGAAGACGGGCCTCGAATTCGATCCAAAGAGGTTCGCCGCATTCCCATCGGTGGAATCGTCATCGAACAATCCGATGAGGCTCAGCCGAAGGACGGACAACTCGAAAAGGTTTCGCTGATCGCCGAGCATGCTTCGGCCGCGTTTTCGAATGCGAAGGCATACCACGGTCTGTACTTCCTCGGTATTTGGAAGGCTCTTGGTGCATTGTATGCCTTGCTCGAAGGCCGCACGTTTTTGAAGACATTGGCTGTGTTTGCCATCATCATTGGAATCATCGCCGCCTTCATGTTCGTGCCCTACGAATACCGCGTGGAGTGCGATGGCCGCGTGATGCCGGTCGAGCAGGTTGACGTTTTCGCTCCGCGTGATGGTCGAGTCGATCAGATTCTCGCCCAAAGCCTTTCCACCGTGAAAGAAGGAGAGGATCTGATTTACCTTGCCAATGACGATTTGGAAGCGCAGATCCTTGCCCAAACTTCATTACGTGACGCGAAGGCGAAGCAGTACGAGTCGCTCCAAGCCCAGTTCGACGCGGCTGACTCAGTCGGGCTAAGCAACGAGGCAACTCAGATCCAAGGCAAGTACGTTCAAACAGAAATCGAATGGAAACACGCCATCAAGCGACTTGAAGTCTTGGAAAAACGCAAAGAGTCGCTCATTGTTAGAGCACCATCAGACGGAGTCATCTCGACGTTTGAATTGGCCAAAACATTGAAGGACCGTCCCGTCCGTCAGGGCGAACTGCTATTAGAAATCAAGAACGAAAATGGCCCTTGGCGTTTGGAATTGAGTGTCGAGGAGCACCGCATCGGCCACTTATTCAACGCGATGGAAGAGCTGCAAACAGACACGTTGCCCGTCGAGTTTGTGTTGAACACAGACACCGAAACTGTCTACCACGGAGAATTGACGAAGATCAGTTCGCGAGCCAACGCGGAAGCGGAAACGGGCAGCATCTTTATCGTGTTCGCATCGGCCTCGAAGGATGAGATCGAGAATTGCCGAATCGGCGCGGAAGTGCGAGCGAAAATCAGCTGCGGCGAGCGAAGCTTGGGCTACGTGCTCATCGGCGACGTGATCGAATTCCTCGAGCGACGTTTCTGGATCGATCGCTGGTACGACGGCGTCTTTAATTAGGCCGTGCCCACCGTAGAACGGATTGCCAATCCGTCCACTCTTCTGGCAGCTGAAAAGACGGATTTGAAATCCGTGCTACCACCAATGAGGACGGATGAGCAATCCGTCGTACGTACCAATGAAAAACGCCGCGTTCGCTGCAGCGCAGCAGAAAACGCGGCGTTCAAATATTGCTTCTTGAAGGTCGTGCGACGAATGCCACTGGCGGCATATCGTTCCGGAAAATCGCCTATTTACGATGGCGAATCTTGCTGCGCATGCGTCGCTTTTTGCGTCCGATTTTTCGCCGACCTTTACCAGACTTTTTCGTTCCCATGAGGACTGAATTCCTGAATTCTCAATTTTCTTCTGCAGCGCCAAAATTGCGCGAACTTCAACTGTAGCAATCCACGCCAGATTGTTCAACGTCGAGTGAAGCTTGATTGACGAAGCCTGGCTTTCGAAAATGCTGCTTTCCGCATCAAACTAGCCTTAATCGTCAGTTCTCGCCAATCGAGTCAAACAACAACATAAGGGCCACGATGACTAAGGCTCCGTATACAAATCGCTGAAAGACTTCGCCGCCAACTCGCCGACTCAACGTACTGCCGCCCCAAATCGCTAGCAGGACGAAGGGCAAAGCTGTGCCGATACGTAACCACAAGCCTTCGTTAGCACCACCGGTTGTGACATGCACCGTGCCGACTATCAGACTGATCGGCAAGAAATATGCCTGCAAATTGGCTCGAAATCGTTCGCGAGACCAGTTTCTCATGGTTCCGTAGATCACAAGTACTGGGCCTGGCGTGTTGTAGGCTCCGACAAGGACGCCAGCCGCCGCGCCGAAGATTGTGATCAGTCGATCGTTTTCTAGTCGCGCGAGCTTCGATTTCAGGAAACTCAGGCAGCAGAAGCCAATGATCACAAACGCCAAGAACGCTTGAACATACTGCTCGGGAATCGTTCGTAGCAGATAGATTCCAGCGGGCACGGCGATGACGGAACTACCGATCAGCCAAGAAGCAGGCTTCCAGTCGATGCTATTTCGCTCGGCACCGACGATGCAAAGCGCGGTGATGAACGAGATGATGGCAACGAACGGCGCGGCCTCACGAACGCCGATCAGTAGAGAGAGGATCGGCATCGCGACCAACGCGTCGCCGAAGCCGAGAAATGAGCGAATGAAGGTCGCTACGCTCATTGCCGCCACGACGCTTGCCAGCAATTCCCACTCGCTCACGCTTCACTCCGGATTTGGCGTTCCTTGCAGGCGATCAGTCGTCAATCGCCCAGCGACAAGTTTGTGCCGTCGATCCACTGCTGCCAAGCGACCATGTTTTCATCGCTGAGACCGACTTCGCGTTGAACGACCAGTGTCGCTTCCTTGTCCAGTTTCGGTACGCGAGCCCGAATCTTCATTCGACCGTTTTGTTGGTACGAAAAGAAGACCTCGACCTTTGTGCCCTTTGGCAAATTCGGGGGTAAGTCGCGAATGACACATTGAGCAACTGGCGTCGCGTTTTGGCCGCTGGCGTTGCCGCCCTCAATCACGCTGACTTTGATGCTGCGTTGTCCGTCTTTCGCCGTGCTAAAGCGTTTTCCCATGACCAGAGGCAACTGTGAATTCGCAGGAATGATGACGGCATTGCGAGGCCGCCCGGTGGCTTCTTCCGTGCCAAGTACTCCCAGGCTATGCGAGTTAACGTTGACGACCGAGACCGAAGACTTGATGCCAGCGCGTTCGTTCTGAAGGATGCCAGCATAAATGGCGGCACCGTGCGCGACTGCCTCGTCTGTCGAGATGCTGCGGTCGATGGTTTGACCCAGTTCCTTTTCCAACTGACGCGCGACCATCGGCATTCGAGTCGATCCGCCCACCAAGATCACGCGAGTAACTTGGTTGGCTTCACAATTTGCCTGCCTCAAAACGTTCCGAATCGTGAACATCGTTCGCATCAACAGGTCTTCCGTCAGCGACTCGAACAAGTTACGCGTGATCTGAAGTCGCATGCCTTGGCCTTTGTGCTCGACGGTGAACGTCGTTTGCTCGCGATTCGTCAACGCGCGTTTGACGTCTTCGGCCTCTTGAGTCATTCGCTGCAACGTGGCAAGGTCTTGCTTGGGATCGTCGCCCCCGTGCTTCTCCTGAAAAGCGGCAGCGACGTGGTCGATCAGCCGGCGATCAAAGTCGATGCCGCCCAAGTAGACATCGCCGCCAGTCGCGATCGTGTTGTAGTTCTTGCCTTCGATTTCCATCAACGTGACGTCAAAAGTACCGCCGCCCAAATCGTAAACCAAAACGCGTTCAGTCTTTGCCGCCTCGCCGCGTTCGTTTAGGAATCCTTGTTTGGCACCATACGTCAACGCTGCCGCGGTCGGTTCGTTGATGATGTCTAAGACGTCCAGTCCCGCCAATTGGCCCGCGTCCTGAGTCGCCTTGCGACGCGGCTCGTTGAAATACGACGGGACGGTGATCACCGCTTGCTCGACCCTCGGCAGTTGCAGCTCGGCATCATGTTTCAGTTTCGACAGCACCAGCGACTGGATCACTTCGGGTGGAAACTTGGAACCGGAGATCTCTCGGTGGAAAGCCGGTTCGCCCATGTCTCGTTTGGCGAAGGCCGCCAGTCCTTCCGGGACAAGGGCTGCAGCTTTGCGTGCTTCTTTACCAACGGTCACCAGCGAGTCTTCAAAAAGCACGACGCTCGGCGTTAGCAAATCGCCTTCCGCGTTCGCGACGGACTTTGGTTCGCCGTGAGCATCAAGATACGCCAAGACGGAAAAGGTCGTGCCTAAGTCGATTCCAATGGCGGGATTGTTCGGGTCTCTCATTTCTTGCTCTTTGAACAGTGCAACGATGTTGTCTACATCATGGCCCACGGACAAGATGATCGCAAACAATCCGTGAAGGGGGAAGCGTAACGGGTGCGTCGATGTGGGAAGTGGTGAGACAGCAATCCGATGTGCCAACAGCGGACGTGTTGATTTGAATATCCAATGTCGAACAAGGAATATCCAATGATGAAGTGGACATACTGATGACGACACTATCTTACTTCGAAATTGGAGATTCCTTGTTCGGCATTGGACATTCAAATCATGCCAGTGCGTTTGAGTGTCCCTTGCTCAACCCGTGTTTCTAGCTAGGCAATCTCACGCTGCTTCCAGATCGCCCAAGGGGCCGACGCCCGAGGTGGTTGTCCAGCCAAGCGGATACGCTTCCAACAGCTCGCTAATGTCGCTGAGCGAGATCGCTTTGAGCGTGTCTAAGTCGTCTTTGACCGAGCGGTACTCTTGGCGGTAAACCCAGTTGCCACCCAAGGATGACAGGCGTCCCATGGGCCGCTCGCTCTTCAGCACGACACGCGATGCGACCTTGTTTTTCGCTTGGTCTAGCTCGACCTGTGTGACGCCGTTTTTGTTGACGTCTTGATAGATCGCGTGGATCCGTTCAAGGTTCTCGGCAGTCGACTCGGGCTCGGAACACAGATACGTCAAGAACGTGCCGCTGCCGTCGTATTCGTTGAAGCCAAGCTCCGCGGCCTCGACGATTCCTGGGTCGACCAATTGCCAATACAAGCGGCTGCCGGAATCGTCGCCAATGATGACCGAAAGAATCTCGGCAGCGAACCGCATGGGATTTCGCGCGGCCGGAGCGGGGCACATTTGCATAATGTGCTGCATCTGACTGGTATCTTTTGTGATCAAATCCAATCCGCCCGGAGGCTGAGCTTCCTGCGTATCTCGTTCGAATGTACCGGCCGGCCAATGGCCACAATGCTGATTGGCCAAATCCAAAATCGTGTCCCATTCGGTGTTGCCAGCCACGGCCAAAGTGATGCTGCCAGCCAGATAGTGATTCTGATGGTACTGGCGCATCTGGTCGGAAGTTAGGTCCGTGATGCTTTCGGTGCTGCCCAGGATACTGCGGCACAGCGGATGTCCCGTGAAGTGCGTCTTCATGATCTGCTCGTAAGCCGAAAACGCGGGTTGATCGTCGTACATGCCGATCTCTTCCAGGATGACATTCTTCTCCATGTCGAAGTCATCTTGGCGAAGTGAGGGAAAGATCAATGCCGACAACAACTCGAACGTCTGACTGAGATACTCGGGCAAGATCGCTCCATAAAACAACGTGACTTCCTCGCTGGTCGACGCGTTGTACTTGGCACCAACTTCGTCGAAGATGCGGTTTACATCTTCGGCGTTGAACTTTTCGTTTCCCTTAAAGGCCATATGTTCCAGGAAATGGCTGACACCAGAAACCTCGGACGTTTCATCGCGCGAACCGGTGCGAACAAAGTAGCCCATGGCAACGCTGTGGACTTGCGGATTCAGTTCGGCAATGACTTGCAGTCCGTTGTCGAGTTTTGCTTCATGAAACTGCAACGTTGACCTCCAGTGGCTCGGGGCCGATGGTCAGAATGGTAAAATCGCCAGCCGGATGTTGTTTGGCGTAATCCAGTACGCTCTCGACAGTCAGCGATTCGATTTTGTCGTAAACTTCGGCAAGCGTGCGGACTCGGCCAAGGAAATACCAATCCCGCGCGATCGACAAAGCCCGCGAAAACGTGGACTCTTGCTGCATCACCAGGCTGCTTTTGGCTCGAGCCTTGCAGCGATCCAGCTCGCTTTGCTGAATTCCGGTGCCCGCTTCGGCGTCGATGTCTTCTCCCAAGCGGATTAACTCTTGGAGCGTCACGTCTAACGTCTCTTGAGCCCGCTCGGACTTCGTGCCTGCATAACACAGGACGCGGCCTGCGTGTGGCAAGCTGTTCAGCGAGGCCGAGATCGCGTAGCACAAGCCGCGCTTCTCGCGAACTTCGGTAAACAACCGCGAACTCATGCCACCGCTGAGCACACCTACGGCAGCCCACGCGGCATAATAGTCGGGATCTGTAAACGGCACGGCCTCGTAAGAAATCCCAATATGAGTCTGCGCCGAATCGTGTTGGATGTTATCAATCTTCGGTCTACCTTGACCGGTTTCAAAGGTGGGATCGTCCTTGGCTTCCCAGTCGCCAAAGACATTGCCGACGACGTCCTTGATCTCCTCGAAATCGAAGTTACCACCGATGCCAAGAATCGTGCCATTCGGCCGGAAGCAACGACCGTAATGTTCCCGAATCGTGTCGATGCTGATTGACGGCAAGTCGTCCAAGCAACCGTCGCTGGGCAAGCCCCACGGTGACTCGAACGAACGCCGACGAAGCTCGACCATGATCTTTTGGCGAGGCTCGTCTTCGGCGGCCCGCAACGATTGTTCGATGCCCGCCCGAGTCGGCTCGAACTCTTCGTCGGGAAGGTGAGGCCTTCGCAAGATGTCGCCATAGACGGTCAGTGCTGTTGCCAGATTCTCCGCCAAGGCCGCGCCGCTGAACGAGACGTGGTTGCCACCGACATTCTCGCTGCGCTGAAGCCCAAGGTTGTCCAGATCGTTGGATAACTCGACACTGTCCCGATCGCCAGCGCCGCGAGTGATCATGTCGCACAAGATTGCGGCTGATCCGTTCTTTCCGGGCGGATCGAAGATGCTGCCGCTGGGGACAAGCAGCGAGAATGCGGCCGATTGGACTCCCGCCATGGGTTCGGCGACCAGAGTCAGCCCATTCGAGAATGAATGGGTCTGTATGTTTTGCTCCTTCATTGGCTTCTCGATTCCGTTCCGAATTGGAATGCAGGAGGATGGATTGTGCTGATGCTGACTCGCCAGCGAGCCGGCCAAATCGCCCGCATTCTAGTCAAAGTCCGCGGCTTTATACATCGTCCGAGTCAACCGAAACCCGATGGAACGATATAAATTCACGGCCGCCTTGTTCTGCGCGGTGACCTCAAGATACACGCGGCGCATGCCAGCATCGCGAAATCCCTGTAGAGATTGCAAGACCAATGCTCGGCCGATGCCCATACCTCGGTGTTCGGGGATGACACCCACGTTTTGGATGGCTCCCATGACGCTGGTCTGCTTAACGCCCTGAATCGTGGCGCAGTCCTGATATTCTCCGCCGGTGCTGGGGCAATAAGAGACCAACCAAGTCGTCTCGGGCAAGAATGCCTTTTGCGTGGTGATGTCTTCCACCAGCCGCCGACAACCGGTGATTTCGCTCAGGCTACGAAATACTTGCGAATCGATCTCGGACTGAAAGCTGGCGAATTTGACCATCGCATGACGATCGGCGAGTGCTTGGGACCAGGGAAGACAGAAGTATTCGTCCGGCAACTCGGGCTCGGCCAACACGGATTCCTGGAAATCGAGCTCCATGCGGAATCGGCGAAAATAAGAAAGCCCCATGCCATCGCCTTGTGCGGGAAGTCGGGATTGCTCGGCCAAAGATGTTTCGTCAGAGGGGGCCGCGATCGTGATGCGGAACATTCGATTCTAATGCACAGTTGGCGAGAGTCAATTCACGCGGAACTGCGTCGAGACCAAGGTTGACGCCGGAGCGGCGCTTCGCTTGATCCGGCCTACGATTACTGTTGAAGACACAACGCTGAACAGTCGGTGTTGCGAGAGTGATCTTGGGCCACAGATGAGCTCAGATTCAGGCTGGGCTGTCTGACTGAAACGGTTCCTTATATATGGACATCTGTATTAATCCGTGGCCAACATCTGAAGACAGGCGAGCCATCCTTGGACTCTAGCCCGGTGATTTCGGCTTCAAGAAATTCGATGTCGGCGTTGCGGCATTGGTAGCCGATTATTTCGCCTTCTTTGAAAACGCCGATGTATTCGGGTGGTTCCCAGTCTGGCCAATCCGGAGCGTTGGCTCGTGCGGTTTTTCGGTTTGTTGGATGAGGCGTTTTGTTTCGTCCAATTTCTGGCGAGCCACTTCGAGCCAGCTATCCGTAGGACGGGCACTCTTGCCCGTCTGTGTCTGGACGGCAGGAGTGTCCGTCCTACGTCTGTTTCCGCCAAAGTGAGATACAGTTGCGTTCGTTCCAGGGCGGCTTCGATCTGCCAGATCAGCATGGAATCCCGTTTGGCGATCGTTTCGGCTTCGGACAGGTCGCGTTCGGCGTTGGCGAGCAGTTCCTGATCGTTTAATCGCGTGCCCAACGGGCCGCGCGTTTGGGGTGCGGTGTCGTCACTCACGCGCGGCCCGCAGGGCACGCGGTTAAACGAGAGCATCTCACGCCACAGCGGAGCGCGGTGCAGCAGGCCGGGGAGCAGATGATCCTGCTGGCCGGCCTGGCGGAGCAGGGTGACGCTTTGGGTGAGGTGATGCTCAGCTTGGGAGTGCGGCGACTCGACCTTGAGTGGAGAAATTGAACGCTGTAAACTGTCAGTGCTTGCCCTTTTGATTCCCGCCATCGATCAATTCGACAATGTTCCGCGTTGTATTCTCCTTCATTCTCTGCACTTCTTCTGTCTTTGCGGCGGAGCCTGCTCGGTTTTCCGACCGTGATTTGGATTTCTTTGAAAAGAAGATTCGTCCCGTTCTGATCAAGCACTGCTACAAGTGCCACAGCCAGTCGTCTTTCGACGCGGGGAAGTTGAAGGGCGGATTCCGTGTCGATTTTCGATCCGCTTTGCTCAAAGGTGGAGACAGCGGGGCGTCGATCGTTCCGGGTAAGGCCGCGGAGAGCTTGCTCATTGAGGCGTTGAAGTATGAATCTCTTGAGATGCCGCCGTCGGGGAAGCTTCCCGATTCGGTGATTGCGGACTTTGAGAAGTGGATCAATGCTGGTGCCGCTGATCCTCGAACGGGCGATGTGACCAAGCCTGCTGACGGCATCGATATCGAACAGGGACGCAAGCACTGGGCTTATCAACCGCTGGGCGGTTCGCAAGATGCGACGATCGATTCGCTTGTCGAGGAGCTTCTTCAACAAGCTGGTTTGAAGATGAGTGAACCGGCCGACAAAACGACGCTCGTTCGCCGTTTATATTTTGATCTGATCGGGCTGCCGCCGACCGCTGAACAAATCGATGCTTTCGTGAAAGACGATTCACTCGACGCGGTCGAAAAGCTGGTTGACGAGTTGCTCGCGAACAAGGCGTATGGAGAACGCTGGGGACGGCATTGGCTGGATGTTGTTCGATACGCCGATTCGATCACGCTTCGCGGCTTCGTTCTTCCCGAGGCTTGGCGGTATCGCGATTACGTCATCAGCACGTTTAATGAAGACCGGCCGTTTGCTGACTTTATCGTCGAGCAGATTGCCGGTGATTTAATCCGAGCCGAGTCGCTCGCCGAACGCCGTCGGAATCAGATCGCCACCGGTTTCTTGGCGCTTGGAAACACGAATCTCGAAGACCAAGACAAAGCCAACCTGCGGATGGATGTTGTCGACGAACAACTTGACACGATCGGCCGAGCATTTTTGGCTCTGACGATTGGATGTGCTCGCTGTCATGATCATAAGTTCGATCCGATTCCGACTCGCGATTACTACGCGATGGCGGGAATTCTTCGCAGTACGAAGACGCTGAATCACTCCAACGTCTCGAAGTGGATTGAAATGCCGTTGCCCGCCGAGCCAGAACTTCAAGGTCGGCTGGATCAGTACAAGTCGGATGTCCAGAAGTTGGAAGCGAAGATCAATGGGCTGAAGGGCAAGTTAAACGCGGACGCACCGAAATCGAAGCGGACCTCGATTGCCGTCAGTGAATTTCGAGGAGTCGTCGTCGATAACGAGGCGGCGGAAGTGACCGGGCCTTGGCAAAAATCGACTTTCAGCAAACCGTATGTCGCCAAGGGATATCTTCACGACAGCGGGCAGCCCAAGGGGGCTTGTCGTATCGTCTTTCGGCCGGAACTGCGCAAAGAGGGCGAGTACGAAGTCCGCATGGCGTATTCGGGTTCGCGCGGCCGTTGCTCGAAAGTGCCGGTTGTGGTGAACAGCATCGATGCCGAGAAGACCGTCTTCGTTGACGAGCAAAAGCGCCCAACGATCGACGGTGTGTGGTATTCGCTGGGACGCTTCCGATTCGACAAAGACAACACGGGCACGGTTTCCATTTCCAACAAAGGCACCACTGGCATCGTCACAATTGACGCCATTCAATTCCTGCTTGTCGGCGAGGCGAATGAACCACCGAAAGTTGAAAAAATCAAGTCGAAGGATATGTTGTCGGCAAAAGAGAAGAAGGCACTGACGGCTGACCTGAAAGCCTTGACGAAGGAGCTTGGCGAGTTACGCAAGAAGCGTCCGGCCGAGGCAAAGTTTTTGACGATTCAGGAAGAGTCCGAAATCGAAGACACCCAAGTTCACATTCGCGGCAACGTTCACAACTTGGGAGACACCGTGCCGCGCGGCTTTCTGCAAGTGGCCTCGACGTCCGCGAAGTTCGACTTGCCGAAGCAACAGAGCGGCCGCAGAGAATTCGGTCAGTGGATCGCGAGAGTGGACAATCCGTTGACGGCGCGAGTCATCGTCAACCGCGTTTGGCATTGGATGTTCGGCAGCGGCCTTGTGCGCACGACGGATAACTTTGGGACAGCCGGCGAAGTGCCATCGCATCCCGAGTTGCTCGACACGCTGGCTCAGCGATTCATTGCAAAGAACTGGTCAGTGAAGCAACTTGTCCGAGAGATTGCGTTGTCGCGTGCCTATCAACAGTCTTCGGTTTCCAATGTCCTGGGCGAGAAAACTGATCCAGACAATCGACTGTTATGGCGAATGAATCGGCGTCGGCTGGATGCGGAATGTGTGCTTGATTCGATGCTTTTGATCAGCGGGCAACTTGACCACACGACGGGCGGTTCGATCATTCGAAAGGGCACGGGGAACGACTACAACTATCAGCACGAGTCGAATCGCCGCGGCGTTTATTGGCCCGTGTTTCGGAACTCGATTCCCGATATCTTCGACGCATTCGATTTCGCGAACCCAAGCTTCACGACTGGAAAACGAAACGCCAGCAGCGTGGCCCCGCAGGCGCTGTTCATGATGAATAACCCGTTTGTGTTCAAGCAGGCTTCCGCGACTGTCGATCGATTATTTGAAACGAAGATGAGCGACGAGCAAAGAATGAGGCACGCCTTTCGAGTTGTCCTCGGTCGATCGCCGCATCGGCCTGAGATTGAAGCCGCGATGAAGTTTGTGCAAAGTGGAAACGGCGACGACCGACAACGTTGGACTCAAGTCGTGCAATCACTGATGGCATCGTTGGATTTTCGATTTGTGTATTAGAATCGTTTAACGGCAAGCCGCAGGCGACTGCGTCTGGTCTAAGGCAGCCGACAATCAATAAACTACCAACCACCCAGAATTGGCAGAATAATCAGGGCAGAATGATGATTGCCTTCTGCTTCATTCTGCCCTGATCATTCTGCCAATTCTTCAGGTAGTTTATTTACTGCGAGATTTCTAATCCCAAATCAATCATTGAATTAGGGGCAGGCAGAGGAATGAGGGTAAAGGAATGTTGGGATTCTAAAATTCAATTCCTTTGCCCTCATTCCTCTACCTGACCGGTATGTGGCGAGCCACTTTCTTTAGACGGTACGATCAAAAGTAGCTGCGTTAGATAGGAAAGTAGCTGCGCTACAATACGAAAGCGGCGATAAATCGCCGCACTCCAAAAATTGAGCTGATGACATTACTCGGTAGCAAATGCGATTGAGCTTCCGCAGTCGCTTTCGGCTTGCCGTTAAACTTTGGGATACTGAAATGCTTTCACGTCGAGAATCACTGAAAACAGCCGCATGCGGTTTTGGTTCGCTCGCGCTGTCCGGGATCGCTCATCAAGCGGCCGCGAAAGAAACGCACGGGACTGCACATCACCCGGCGAAAGCGAAACGCGTTATCTTCCTGTTCATGCAGGGCGGGCCCAGCCAAGTCGACACGTTTGATTACAAGCCAATCCTCGATGAACGACACGGTCAGCAGTTCTCGTTCAACGATGCACGAAAGATTGCCAAAACCGGACAACGCGGCACTAACGAGACCGTCAAACAACCGCTTTGGAAGTTTCGTCAATACGGCGAGTGTGGCATGTGGGCTTCCGACTTGTTCGCTCACACGGCAAGCCACGCTGACAAACTTTGCCGGATTCATTCGATGCACACCGAAGGCGTCGCTCACGGCCCAGCGACCTTGTTCTTGCACTGCGGAGCGACCAATTTTATCCGGCCATCAATGGGAGCTTGGATTAGCTACGGATTGGGAACCGAGAACGAGAACTTGCCGGCGTTCGTTTCCATCAACCCGTCGCCCGGCAACGGTGGCGCTCGAAACTATGGCACTGCGTTCTTGCCACCAGTCCATCAAGGGACAACTCTTGGAAGCGCCGGCCGTCCAGCCAAGGATGCCAAGATTCGCGACCTGACAAATTCTACTTTCAATCAAGAGCAGCAGGCTCAACAGTTTTCGTTATTGCGAACATTAAACGACGCTCAGTTAAGCCAGCGGCCCGGTGACGCGGAACTCGAATCGGTTGCGAATTCATATGAACTCGCCTGGCGAATGCAGAACAACGCACCCGATGTGCTCGACTTATCGAACGAGACCGAAGCCACGTTGAAGATGTACGGCATCGGCGAGAAAAACCCCGACGACTACGGCCAGCAATGCCTGATGGCCCGCCGATTCGCCGAGGCTGGCGTCCGTTACATTCAAGTCACCTACGGAGACTCCGGAGCCAACCCAGCCTGGGATCAGCATTCGAATTTGCCAAAACACGAATACCACGCCGCTCGAGTCGACAAACCAATCGCCGGCCTACTTCAAGACCTCGATCAACGTGGACTTCTGGAAGACACCCTGGTTTGGTGGGGAGCCGAATTCGGCCGCACGCCCTACGCCCAAAACAACGGCACAGGCCGAGACCACAATCCCGGCGGCTTCACAACATGGCTGGCCGGCGGCGGAACAAAGCCAGGCTTCGCTTACGGTGCCACCGACGAATGGGGAGCCAAAGCCGTCGAAAACAAAGTCCACATGCACGACCTGCACGCAACGATCCTGCACCTTCTTGGCATCGATCACGAACAATTGACGTATCGCTATTCAGGCCGCAACTTCCGACTGACCGATGTTCACGGTCGAGTGGTCAACGAGATTGTTGGCATTTAAGATTGTCATGAAAGGCCGTGTTGGTTGATCACATGCATCCATCCGAAGAAAGTCCGTTCGGAACGTGTGTGGAATGCAACAGCGCGTTCAGTCGAACGAGCGATACCATGAGTGGTCTGTGTCGTGAGTGTGCCACTGGCTGTATGGGAAGCCTGCCTGTAACCATCAATTCAATGACGGCATCTGCTCATTCTGTGGTTGGGACGGTTCCACATCGGATTACATTGATTTTCTTAGAAACTCGCAGTGAAGTAGGCCGGAACAAGCCACGCGTAGTTCCGGCAGAACGCGGTGTCTGTGTTGATCTATCGTGACCCAGGTTGTGCCGGAACGGCGCTGCGCTTGTTCCGGCCTACTTCATCGTTCACCGCCCGAAACTCGCAGAATCTCTCCCGTGATGAAGTCAGACTTCAACAAGAACAGGACTGCGTTGGCGATGTCGCCGGGAGTACCGGACATCTTCAGCGGGATTGTTTCGCGGATGCGTTGCTTGTGTGACTCTTCGTCTCCGGCGGGGGCAACGATGGCACCAGGGGCAATGGCGTTGACTCGAATGTTGGGGGCTAGGTCGACTGCTAACGTTTCGGTTGCTGATGCCAGTGCCGACTTGGCCAGAGAGTAAGACAAGAAACTAGGCTCGGGACGTAACGCGCGCCAATCCAAGATGATGATGATGTGGCCGACGTGTGTCTGATTAGTGTCGTCGGGTTCGGCTGCGAAAGACTCGGAAGCAAACCGTTGCGACATCCACAGTGGTGCCTTGAAGTTGATGGCGAGATGCCGCTCTAAAGTTTCTTCATCCAAATCCGCGAGCCGGTCAGATTCGAAGATGGATGCATTGTTAATCAAAAAATCGACGGCACCGAATGCGTTCGATGCCGCCGAGAATACTTTGTCCGCAGAAGTCTTTCCGTCCAGTAAATCGGCTTTGACAGCGATGGCTTGCCCGCCCGCATCGTTGATCTTGGCAACAGTCTTGGCTGCTGAGTCGGCCGACGTTCCATAGTGGACGACGACCGCGACTCCCTCAGACGCCAAGCTCTCGCAGATCGCGCGGCCGATGCGAATTGCACCGCCGGTGACGATGGCGACTTTCCCGGAAATGTCCATTCCGGCTACTTCTGGTAAATAGACTTGCCGGTCGACAGCAAATCGTCACACGCCTCGCCCAAACGAGTGGCAACGCCATCTTCGGCGGCCTTCAAGTAAGCGCGTGGATCGTAGACTTTCTTGTTGCCAACTTCGCCGTCGATCTTCAAGACGCCTTCGTAATTCGACATGATGTGCCCCGCGATCGGTCGAGTGAACGCATATTGCGTATCCGTGTCGATGTTCATTTTGATGACGCCGTAGTCCAACGTCTCGCGGATCTCTTCGAGCTCGGAACCGGAACCGCCGTGGAAGACCAAGTCGAACTCGGCCTCGGCACCGTACTTGGCCATCACGGCCTCTTGACCTTGCTTCAAGATTTCAGGACGCAGTTTCACGGTGCCGGGTTTGTAGGAACCGTGGACGTTGCCAAAGGTGGCGGCAAACATGTACGGGCCGATTCCGCTCAACTGCTCGTAAACGTAAAGCATGTCTTCCGGACTGGTGTAGAGTTTTTCGGCCGGTTGATCGCTGTTGTCGATTCCATCTTCTTCGCCGCCGACGACGCCCGCTTCGACCTCGAGGATGATTTCGTTAGCGGCACATTCTTCCAACAGCTCTTTGCTGATGTCCATGTTCTCGACAAGGGGCAACTCGGAAGCGTCCAGCATGTGAGATTGGAACAGGTTGTTCAAACCCGCTTCGCGGCGTCGGGCTGTTTCGGCGATCAGCGGACGCAAGAAACTGTCGACTTTGTCTGGTTGGCAGTGGTCGGTGTGAAGTCCGATTAGGATGTCGTATTTCTCAGCCAAGCGATGGCAGGCCTCGGCCAAGACGATCGCGCCATGAACGCTGTCACCGACGTTCAGGCCAGACGCGAACTTTCCGGCACCGAGCGAGACTTGGATGATGCCGTCCGATTTCTTGTCGGCGAACGCCTTCAAGGCTCCGTTGATGCTGACGATCGAGGCGATGTTAATGGCGGGATAAGCGTAGCCACCTTTCTGGGCGGCGGCCAACATTTCAGCGTACTGTTGCGGTGTCGCGATGGGCATTTTCTTACCTAACAATAATAGTAATGGATGATTCGCTCCCACAGGATTGTGGTGGGATCCCACGTTCGGGCGTACTTTCGAGTACGGGTCGTGGGGTAGGGAGCCGAATTTGCATTTCAAGCTGGAAAGCTGATGCGAAGAAGCAAAGGAACGCATCAGTCGCGAGAGCCAGTATGACATACTTGGCCCCGACAATCGACCTTCAAGCTGACAAATCCGTTCTGAACCTCTCAACTACAAATACAACGATTTAAGGAGAGGTCAGTTACGAGGTTGCAAGGGGTTAAATCTAGGAAATCGTTGCAAGAAATCCAAGCTCCCCGTGCGAGGTCGCTCAGCACTTTCGGGAACGGGCTCGGGTTTTGACGGCGTTTCTGGCGTGAGAACGGATATCTCCAGGTCGTCAAAATGGACCTCACCGAGCCCGTTTAATGCCAATTTCAATCGGAATTCCCCATCTTGGAAGACTTCACGGATGAGGTTGAATTGGTGCCAATCGCGTGGGCGAGTCCACCTTAAGGCTCCGCGATCTCCAGCGAGGTTGTCAGAAACGGTGACACCTTCAAGACTTGCGGCGATGGGCGAGGTGACTCGGATCAACCCGCGAGCGAAGACGATCTGACCTCGAGCGATTGGAATTGGCGGAGTCGTCACTGAGACCAACGTCTTGTCGACGAACCGCGGCGCACCGATACCATCGGACTTGGCTGATGTCGGCGCAGCCAAGAGCCGCATGCAGTAGTTTCGCCGCTCGGGTACCAACGCCAATTCTGCGGTGGCTCGAATTCCGTTGGGCGGCGTCTGTTCGTGCTGCCAGCCTTCCGAGATCATGCGGTTGACGTCGATGTTCTCAAAGTCGCCCGATTCCAACAGATTCTCGTTCTCCAATGACGTGCGGCCCACCCGAGTAATCAGGCGATGGTGATCAGGTAGAGTTTGAAAGCTGACCGTGTAGAGGCTCGACGTTGGCGAAGACAGTTGGCTAATGGCCGTCTCCCAGTGCAATCGCTGTAACAACCGAAGCGATTGCATACAAACTTCGCTCCAGCGGCGGGCTTCGTCGAAGTCGCGTTCGACGTGAAGTCCGATCGTCTGCGGAGCGATATTCGACTCGCTGCCTCGAACCTGCGCCCGCCGAAGCGCGGTGTCCGCGTTCTTCAGCGCGGTTGCTGCACCGCTCATCAATTGTGGGCCATTCGCTTGCCGGTACCCCAGTTCTGTTAGTTGTTGGTGTACCTGTTGAACTCGCTGAAACTTTGAACGAGCTAACTCGACACAGACAGTCGCACTTTGTTGTTGCAGCCGTTGTTGCTTCTTCCTCATCCAGCCAATGAATTCCCGATCGCCGGTGATCACGATGGCGGCGGTTTGGTCGAGGCGGTCGAGTGTGATGCGGAGGCCTCCGGCCACGTGCTCGCCTCGAAGATTGCGAATCTTTGTTGTTGTGATCAACCAGGCGGAGGCTGTCGTTCCAACTCCAGGGACAACAATCGATGCCCGCTTTGCCAACATCGTTCCGGGGACGAACTGGCTGTCTCTTTGCAACCACATCGGCAGTAGCAATCGTCCGTACTCGGTTTGCAAGACGGCGGCTTCTAATCCCAAACTTCGAGCGACCGCACGAGCCTTCTTGCTGTGATCAGTGCGGCTGAGGCTAAACGAGAGCGGGTCTTTTGCTTGTTTCGCCAATCGGTCGGCACGCTCCTTTCGGCGAGCCGCTTCGATCAATGATTCCAACTCGATTGGGATCTGATCTTCAGCAGTGCCAGTAGCCAATAGGGGCTGGAGCAACTCAATCTCTAAGTTCACTTGGGTAATCGCTAACGCTCGTTCGCGATCTGCAGGAGAGTCTGCGTCGAGTGGCCCAGTCTTCCAATAACCGATGCCTCGATAACCGGCAGCCAAGGCCGCGTAAACTTGCATGCGAATCTGCTCGGGCTCGATCACGATCGGCGTCTTTTCCGCCCAACGTCTCCAAGCGGTGTCTTCGGGTGTCGGTTCGGTTTGAATCCAAGTCCAACGGAAACTTCCCGGCCGCGCCAGCTTTGCCTTCTGAGCAAACCAGTCTCGATACTGCGAGAAGGAAAAGTCGGTATTGAGCATTTGCCGACTGATGCCGGTCATATCCAGATGCCGTGAAAAGATCGTTTCCGAACCAGCAACGTCGCCCATCAATGGACGCCGCAGTCGTCGGTCGGCCGCGCGAACTTGACTGGCCCACGCCACCAGCTCTCTTCGGGCTTCCGGCGGGATCCATGTTCCCATGTACCAAGCCACGATCTGCGAGTGTCGTTGCCCGAATGGCACCAAGCTGGCGTTGCGGTTTTCACCCTTGTCGTTTGCTGGCGAACGTGGAGGCCTCGCCATTACGTAGAGTTTTCGTTGTGACAGTTGTCGAATCAATTCATCATCGTTGGCGTTCGGAACCCAGACAAAGTTGCAATGCATGTCTTTCAGACGGTCCAAGTCCTCGCCGTGAAACGGTGTGATTCGCGGGATCGTCGGAGAGCCGTCCATCTCGAGCCGGTCCAAGCGAAAACGAATTGGCGACTTGATGTTGTCGGTGCCATCGACTTGGATGATCGGAGTCTTCTCGCTGGGCGAGATGACACCCTCGACGTAGAGGTCGTCGATGAAGAACTCGACCGTGCCCGATTTCAACTCGGGGGAATCGATGACGACCGAGGCAACGTAAGGATCGCGTGCATCGATGACGGTCGGGTGGTATTGATTCCTCAAGCGTCGTAAGCGTTCGGCAAACTGCTTTTCCAACACGGTGGCATTCAGCCGCTGCCACTTGGGTGCGCTTTGGTAAATGTCACCGCGAACCAACGCACTAAGCACTGCACCCGTTCTCGGATCCTTCTGTCGAGGGAAGACGACTCGCAGTGAAAGTTGGAAGCCATTCCGCTGCGACCGAAACCAGACCGACCCCTTCAAATCATCAAGAACGCGGCTTGGCGGAATGCGATGCTCGCACTGGATGACTGCATCACTGCTGGAAACATCGAACTGGAATTGCTCGGACGCCTTGCCACTGTGATAAATGAATCGGTTGCGGCGCTGCTCGAGCCGAGAAATCCGTGACTTGCTGTAGCGTGCATTCCATGAAGGAGTATCGCTATCAAAGCCCTCGCGGTGGATGCGCGCAATTGCGGTGTCTTGGCTACCAGATAGGACCACCCAGCATCCGACGGCCATGCTCAAGATGGCAAGCCACGCTCTCATTCCATCCTTGGATCTCACCGTGGTTGAGTATGGGAACCCAACGCGTAAGCGAGGCACGCTCAAACGCTTCGGGTTACCATGACGCGATCTTCCTTGATTTGCGGCACTTTGAACTCATTGAGAACACCGAATTGAGAGTTGCGGCAACCCGCAACTCGGTTTGAACCCCTCATAGTCCACAAAGCCGGTCCAAATGTACCACCACAACTTTGATTCATGGACATTAGGCGATTCTGTTGGCGGTTGGGCTGGCATTTGGTGATGCCAATCAGCAACATCGTACATGAACTTGAGGTCCCTGCATGGAGAAGCAGGCGGCACTCCAGTTCCCCTTGTTAGGGTGGCGGATTGTAAACGGAGATGTTGATTTCGCCAATACCTGACGTCGCGTGGATGCAACTCGGCCCTCGCCCTGGTGATGTTTCCACAACCTACGAACCAGCCACAGTTTATGACAACCGCACTGGAACCGAGGCCAGTCGGCACTAAAAATGTTCTGTTTGACAGGCAGAACTTTATGGAGACGACCGCATGAGTTTGCCAAGGTTTCCGGATGGAGGCGACAACGAACTTCCACGAGAACTCGTGGAACTCGCAAAACAAATCGCCGAACTGCCGGGCCCAGTTCCAAAAGAGCTAGACATCGCGTACAACCGAGTCGTGGATTCCGTCCGTCGCCGACGCCGGATTCTCGCCTTGGTCCAAGAAGCACTTGCGCAACTTCGTTTGGACATCAAGTACTTGATGTTCGACCTCGAGGTCACTCGCAAGGAGCGGGACGAGCTGCGCGAACGCTTGGACTCGATTCAGTAAACTTACACGGCGCAAAACCTGAAAATCTTCTCACCCCGGTTGATCAATCAACTGGGGTGTTTTTATTGTTGAACCATGTTTCAAAAGTACTTACTCGTTTGGCTCAGTCTGCTTTCTCTCGTGGCTTGGTTATGGCCGCACCATTTTAGCAGTGTGCCCGATCCGTTCGCGTTGTCGGGGGCCTACCTTCAGTACTTGTTCGCGACGACGATGTTTGTCATTGGTTCGTTGTTGCCACTGGACGAGGTACGACAGGTATTTCGCCGTTGGCCGACAGTTCTGGGCGGCACCGCTATTCAATACGTGTCGATGCCGACGCTTGCCTTTCTTATCGGCAAGGTCTTCGGGCTCGAGCGTGATCTGATGCTGGGGCTGATCTTGGTTGGCTGTGTTCCAGGAGCCATGGCCTCGAACGTGTTGACGCTAACCGCTCGCGGCAACATCAGCTATTCCGTCAGCTTGACGACTTCAGCGACACTGCTTTCACCGTTGATCGTACCAGTCGCGCTTTACTTGACGCTGCAAGAAACCGGCGTCGACTCGATGGCACTGGCGAAGAAATCGTTCTTCATTTTGCTGGCACAAGTCGTCGGCCCCGTCGTCTTCGGATTCTTGATTGCCTTGGCCTGGGACAAGTTCAAGCGATTCATGACGCAATACGGTCCCATCTTTGCGAACATGACGATCCTTTGGATCATTGCCTTCGTCGTCAACAAGAACTATTCGACATTTACCACGGCGGGATTCTCGCTTTATGCAGCCTTGCTTCTGGTCAACATCGGTGGTTACTCGGCCGGTTTCTTGGGTGGTGGAATGCTGAGGCTCTCGCCGGGGATGAAAAGAGCGCTGACGTTGGAAATTGGAATGCAGAACGCGGGCTTGGGCGTCGTGTTGGCGGGGCAACTGTTCAAGGACCAGGCACAAGTCGGCATTCCCGCGGCACTTTACACGTTTGGGTGTATGTTGACGGGGACTGTGTTAGCACAATTTTTTGCTTACCGAACGGCGGACGAGTCCGCTTTTGACTCGACCGGCGAAAATTCCGCCGCGTCAGAGCCAACTGAATCGACAAACTCTACGTAAACTGTTGAGAGTACTGTTGTTTCGACTATCGAGCAGATTAGAAGCCCGGCTTTTCAGCAAAGTCGGGCTTCTTCAACTGCGAAACCGTGCTGATTTGAGCATCTCGCGTTCAAATAGAAGTTCAAGTTCATTAAGCTTGATGTTCTTTCCCTCAACATTGTTTGTTCCAAAGATCGAGTACCCACAAGATGGCCAGCGACGAAGCAGACCGGGATCCGGAAGTCAACGACCAGAACGAGGCGCCCGAAGAGAACATCGAATCCGCGGACCAGGGACGAGAAACTGGCAGCGCCGATGAAGTGACGCCCGAGTCGGATGCCAACGCGCCAGAAGGTGCTGCGGAATCCAGTGAAACCAACGACGCCGAAGCGGCCAGCGAAGGCGACGCTGCTGACAGTGAAGGCAATGCCGACGGTGGCGGCGAAGGTGAAGGCGGCGGCGAAGACGATCTGCCCGAATTTGAACCGTTGACCCCCGAATTGCTCGAAGACGAAGCCATCCGTGGCGATTTCATGTTGCGGTGGGCGATCATCTTGTTGGCGTTATTGTTCGGCTGTCGACAAGTTTCCGAAACAACAACGCTCGTCCATACAAAGACCGGGCAGTATTTGATGGATAACGGATTCTTGCCGCCTGCCAAGGACGTGTTTTCTTACACGGCGTCGGACCACGCGTGGGCGAATCCCAGCTGGTTGTTCGATGTCGTCTCTGCCGGCGTGTACTCGATTCGTGGCGACATGGCGTTCTCGATCTTTACCGCTCTGGTTGCCGGGATCATTTTCTGGTTGATGAGTGTGACAAGCCGTCCAGGCGTCTCGACGTGGCTTAGTTCGGGACTGGCTGGTGTTGCGCTGTTAGGCTGTTTTCCGCAGTTCTCGGCCAACCCCGAAATCATCACTTTGTTGGGAGTCGCGCTGACGCTATGGGCCATCTATGGCTGGTCGCACGGGGCCCCGATCAAACAACTTTACGCGCTGATCCCGATCTTCTTGCTTTGGGGAAATCTAGACAACCGAGCGTTCCTGGGAGGCCTATTGATCCTACTTTACGCCGTCGGCGAAACATTCGGCGAGCAAGTGGGGATGCCGGGCGTCTTGGGTGCAGAGAAACGAAAGAAGCTTTGGACTGTTACCGGAGCGTGCTTGGTCGCTTTGTGCTTGAATCCGAATCCGGTCGCTGCGTTGACGGCGCCGCTGACTCTGTACATGACCGAATACCCAATTTGGCGAGACTACCACGCGATCACGCCGGACGCGACGGAGCTGCAGAACTTTGCTGTGTTTAGCAATGTGTTCTTCCAAAACATCAGCTTGCCGGCCATTTGTGGGCTGTCCGCTTTAGTTGCCGGTGGAGCTTGCTTGGGCGTCAATCGTGACAAGCTTGAGTTCTCGCATGTGTTGGTCTTTACGGCGTTTACGATCTTGGCATTGGCGACAAGCCATGAGTTGGCGGCTGCCAGCATCGTGGCCGTTGTCCTCGGCAGCGTGAATGCTCAGGCCTGGTATCAAGACAATTGCTCGCAAGAGTATAAGGTCGAGACCAAGGAACTCTTGATTTCTCGAGGCGGCCGCGTTTTGACCGTGATCGGCTTTTTCGCGTTGGCCTTCTTTGCCGTCAACGGTTGGATTACTCAGCGCGGTAACACTCAGATTGGGCTGGGATTCACAGCTCGGATGAAGTCGGATTTGGAATCGCTCGAGAAGCAGTTGGCTGACCAAGTCGACGAGAATCCTTACAACTTTAGTTTAGGCCAAGGTGATCAATTCATTTGGATTGGCAAGAAAGTTTTCTGCGACAACCGTGTGGCTTTGTACGCCGGCAGCGGTGATGGCAACATCATCATGCTTCACGATCAAGCCCGCCGCTCACTCAGGCAACGCCGCCAAGTTGCTCCCTCGATGATTGCGGACCCCAAGACCAAATGGGCCGGCGACGCAAAGCTTTGGAAGGCAACTTTCGATCGCTTCAAGGTCACCCACGTCGTGCCTCGCATGGGTGGCGCGAACCCCGACTATGTCACTTACTACGACTTGTTGACATCACCGAATTGGATTCTGACCAGTCTCGGATCCGCAGGCGCGGTGTTTTATCGAGATTCATTAACGAACGCTTCGGTGAGGTCGTTCGTCTCGAAGAACGAAGTTGATTACATCGAATCGGCGTTTCAAACGGAAACGAAACCGCCAGTGCCAAGAGTCGATTGGCCTCGCGAACCGAACGTGTATCAAAAATTCTTGGGCTTCAACAACCAACCAATGATGAGCGAAGTCCAGGAAGCTCGCCACTTGATCAATCATGTCGAGCGAGCGACGGCCGGCCAATTCCGTTTGTCGCCAACTGTCGGCTTCGCCATGATCCACTTGGCCATTCGTCGAGCCAACGAGGCACTGGCGAAATCGTTCGACATCGCCGACGCGTACCGATTGCTGGCACGATCGTACACGTTGTTGTCGACGTTGGAGCAACAGTTGATTGGCCCGAGTGACTCGGCACTGAAACGCCTGCGTTGGTATCAGTCGGTTAATTGCTATCACCAAGCATTGATTCTCGAGCCCGAAGATGCAGAGACTCACTACGTTCTATCTCGCAAGCTGCTGCAATCACAAAAGTTGGACGTTGGACTCCGCGAGATTGAGTTGTTCTTGGAACATAGCGCGAAAGCGGGCTTGGATGAAGAGATTGCCAAGCAATTGAATCAGCGCTGCATTCAAGAGAAGGCTCAGTTGACGAAGGAACTGCAAGGTTTTCAGCGGTCGATCCAGCAAGCTCAAAAGAACCAAGAAGACGCCGTTGCCTTGGCAC
This sequence comes from Planctomycetaceae bacterium, assembly GCA_002722955.1. Taxonomy (GTDB): domain Bacteria; phylum Planctomycetota; class Planctomycetia; order Planctomycetales; family Planctomycetaceae. The sequence goes on from PBMZ01000094.1 coordinate 31,118, forward strand.
AGCACTGTTACCAGTCCGGCTATCTCTTGGAAGCCAAGAAGATCTTGGACGAGAACCAAATCATCGTCACGCAGAATCCCACAGCGCAGGCTTTGGAAGCGCTTGTCTTGATGGAATCCGGTCGAGCTCAAGAGGCGGTCGATCGGTTTCAGCGTTTTGAATCAGCGGGCCCCGCTTTGGGATTGAATGACTGGCAAACTCCCGCCGCCTGGGCAGTTCTTGCGACTGGTGATTATGACCACGCGATCAAGCTTTGGAACACTCAACTGAAGTCGCGCGAGCAGCGGCAAGTCACCCAGGTCTTGCAGACGATACCACTGAAGTTGCCGGTTTCCATGTTGGGCCAAGGCCGCGACCTCTGGCCGACAACTCAAACGGCAACCGTTGCCAATACGTTGTTTGAGCATCGCAATTATGCGGCCACATTGAATTGGCACATTGGCTTGAGTTACCTCGAGTCAGGACGCATCAAAAGTGCTCAGGCCGCATTGGAAACTTCGCTGGAATTGGAACCAGACACCATGATGCGGCCCATCATTGCGTTTTACCTGACTCAGATCACCGACAAGCTGGTGGATGCCATCAGCCCCAACGACATGATTCCGGTTTCGCCCGACATGTTCTTGGGCAATGAGTCAGAAGGCAGCGAGACGCCGGAGGAAGCAAAACCGAAAGAGCCGAAGGCAGAAGAAGCCGATGCCAACGCCTCGTCAAACACCGCTGAGTCTAAGCCGCAAGAGTAGTGTCAGAACCTCGCCTGTTCGAAGACGCTGTCGCATTGAGTTGCCGTTCAGCTGAAAGAGGCCCACGAATTCAAGGCGACCACGAATTGAATTAGAAATTCTTTTCGGCGGCTGGAAGCCACTGCTATGAACGTGGTAAGCTCGCGAAGCTTGCACTTCCAAGAACGACAACAGGAGAAGACCTTATGCGCCTTTCGATTTCACTCGTCTTAACCACGATCGTGTTGCTTCAAGCTTCTGGGTTAATTGCAGGGGACGTAAAACATTCGTTCCTCGGAGTGGGCAAGGCCAACAAAGCAGTCATCGTCGGTGAAGACAACAAGGTTCAGTGGAAATTCAACATGCCCGCCAGTGATGGCTGGGTCTTGCCGAATGGCAATGTGTTGTTGGCGTTGTACGGAACCAAAGGATTCCCCAATGGCGGTATTGTCGAGGTCGAGCGAAAGTCGAAGAAGATCGTCTTTCAATATGTTGCGAAGCAGAAAGAGACCAGCACTGTTCAGCCGTTGCCTGATGGCAAGTACCTGCTTGCGGAACTTGGTCCGGAACCGAAAGCCTTGGTGATCAATCGCGACGGCAAAGTCGTTAAGTCGACACCGCTGGCTTGTCAGAAACAGAGCTTTCATATGCAAACGCGAATGCTGCGGATGCTGCCAAACGGAAACTATATCGCGCCGCACCTGTTGGACTTTGCCGTCAAGGAATACGACCCCGATACGGGAAAGGTGTTGCGGACATTTCCAACCGATGACCGTGGCCGCGCAAAACGAGATTGGCCATTCACAGCGATTCGCTTGGCCGATGGCAATACTCTGATTGCTTGCACGAATGGCAACCGCCTTATCGAAGTCGACGCAAAGGGCAAGATTGTGTGGAGCGTCGATGACAACGATTTGGGCGAGGAACTGTTTGACGACGCTTGCGGAGCCCAACGCTTGCCGAACGGCAACACCGTGGTGACCAGCTATCACGCCAAGGGTGATTCCGTCAAATTGTTCGAGGTGACTCGCGACAAGAAAGTTGTCTGGAAGTACTCGGGCATGAAGGCCGGCTTTCATCACTTCCAAATTCTGACAACGAACGGTCAGCCGCAGAAGGACAACACTTGGAAGTAAGTGCAGTGGGGCTAGCAGGGGGCTTAGTTTGCGTATTCGTTGCCTTCACTCGAGCTAGGCTCTGTCCCATAATTGTTCAAACGCCCCTGAGTTTAACTCAGGGGTTCTCGCGTCTCTGCACTATTGGTCGTGTAGTAGTGCAAAAACGCGAGAACCCCCGACATAAAGTCGGGGCGTTACTTCTCAATGCGCTCGGCAATTGAGGGGCAGAGCCTAGGCTCTGTCCCCCTTGAGACCGATGATTTGGTACATCGATCGTGGAGAGGCCAGCATCGAGTGAGCCACGGAGTCTGCCCAAAGACCGGTTTTCTCAAAAAACGATGTGTACCTTTTCGTGAGCCCGCGACTATAGGTAGTTGGATCGTCAAGTTCTGCCAAGATTCTCGGCCTCAGCTTCGCGGGCCGAATCACGGTGGTTCCGGAAACCCTTGGCAGCTATAATCTTCGATCCACCTGCCTCGACTCTCCCAACAGCCCACCTTCCGATTTCATGACCAGCCAACGACACGGTTTTGAGATCTCAACCTCACCTGGTCATCGTCTACTTGCAGCTTTTTTCAGTGACGGAATGGTTATGACATTCAAACGATTGAATCGGCCCGCCGCCTTGCCGCTTGCGATTTTGGCAACGGCAACAATGTTGCTTGCAGGCTGCGCCGATGATCCTCAAATCCGCACTTATACGACGTCCAAGCACAGCATTGTCTTGGCGAAGAATAACGTTGACGGCAACGATGAAGATTCTGTCAAGCCGGCCGGCGTCAAGTCGCGAATGTTGGCCGCGTTGTTGCCCGACGATAAGCAAACGTGGTACTTCAAAGTCATGGACGCCGATGAACTCGTGGCTGGAAAATCGGAACACTTTGTATCGTTTTTGGAATCACTGAGCTTCGAAGAAGGCAAGCCCCAATGGGAACTGCCCGAGGGCTGGGAACAAAAACCTGGTGACGGAATTCGCTTCGCTACCATCGAGATTCCCACTGATGGTAAACCGCTTTCGCTAACAGTGACGGCCCTGCCAACACCAGGGACCAGCTATGACGATTATGTGTTAGCCAACATCAACCGTTGGCGCGGACAACTGCAATTGAAGGACATCACAAAGAGCCAGCTTGACGAGATTGAAACCATCGAGTCCAAAGCTGGGAAGATTCGCTGGGTCGAGATCGTTGGCATGAGCAATCCCGGCGGCGGGATGGGACGAGCTCCGTTTGCTGGTGGTGGCGCTCGGCTACCCCCAGGACATCCAGAACCAGGGACGACTGTGGGGCCCAAACCGGTGGGACCACCCGAGGCTGAAGCTCCAACGTCGCTCCCGAAGAACTTGCCCTTTGAACTTGAAATTCCGCAAGGCTGGAAACTGGCTGCCGGAAACCAATTTAGCAAGGCCGCGTTTTCTGTCAGTGCCGGTGGCGAAACTGCAAGCATTACGATTTCGGATCTCCCGGGATCTGCCGGTGCGTTGGCCCCGAATATCAATCGTTGGCGCGGGCAAGTTTCCTTGCCCGCAGCCGGCGACGCAGAGATGCAAAAGCTGATCAAGCCGATTCAGTTGGATGATACTGCGGGAAGTTATGTGGTCCTGGAAGGATCGCAAAAATCGATCCTGGGAGTCATCGCGGTCCGCGGCGGCATCACATGGGTCGTGAAGCTAATGGGTGGCAGCAAGTTAGCCGCTGATGAAAAGAAGAATTTCGAGGCCTTTGTTGCCTCGCTGAAATTTAAGAAATAGCCGAAAGAAATTCCGATGGCCGATTCTGACATCGAACAACCTGGCGCCGAAGAACCGACATTCACCGTTCACGGGATGACGGAAGCTCAGTTTCGTAAAGCGCTCGAACCGATCGCGTCGCTGAAGTTTACTGTGGTGCTGTTCGCGCTCGCGATCTTTATCGTGTTGGTCGGCACACTGGCTCAGACGAAGAAAGATATCTGGGAAGTTATTGACCAGTATTTTCGATCCGGAATCGCTTGGGTCGAATTCGATGTCTTCACGCAATTCTTTACATCGAAGACGATTTCCGGCTCGTTCCCATTTCCCGGCGGTTGGCTAATCGGCGCCATGATGGCCTCGAATCTGATCGCTGCGCACTTATTGCGATTTAAGGTTCAAGCAAAGGGCCAACGAGCGATCATCGGCTGGTCCGTGATTGGCGTTGGACTGATCACCACTTGGCTGGTGATTCAAAGTGGAGCCAATGACTCGGGCGTCCAAGAGGCCACTTTGGTTTCCTGGTCCGTTCTTTGGGAATCGCTGAAGTTTGGCTTGGGAGTCCTGTGGGTCAGCGTGGCGACAGCACTGCTGCGGATTGAGCCCAAACGGAAACTTGAGCGAGGAATGCTCATCGCGTGCGTCGGCATGCTGACGGCAGTACTTGGTTACTTGTTCTATCAGGGGGACGAAGCTCGCTTGGGCGATTCGGCAATGCGAATTTTGTGGCAACTACTCAAAGGCGGCATCGCCGGTGGCGTGTTGCTGGCAGGTTGCGTGTTGTTATTCAAGAAGCGAGCTGGCGTCGTGTTACTGCACGGCGGAATCGGCTTGATGATGCTCAGCGAGTTGTTGGTCGGAATGCTGGCCATCGAAGCGCAAATGCCCATCGAAGAAGGCGACACCAACAATTATGTGCAAGACGTTCGTGAATTAGAGATTGCCGTTATCGACCCGAGCTTCTCGGACGAGGAAGACCAACAAGTCGTCATTCCCGAGGCCATTGTCAAGGATAAAGGCGCCAAGATTGAACACGAAAACTTGCCCTTCGACATCAAGATCGTCAACTACATCCAGAACACCGAATTGATCGACTGGCCACTCAAGCCCCGCGATGAAGGCAAGGGTGTTGAAGAAAACATCGCCACCGCAGGCAACGGCTTGCAGTACGTTGTCGCTCCGGTTCGGCCCGGCAGCGGAACCGACACCGGCGGCATGATCGACCAGTCAGCTGCATACGTCGAGATTCTCAAGAAGGACACGGACGAAAGCGTTGGAACGTATCTATTAGCCCTCGTCTTCACCATGGGCAATGTGACCGAGAGCGTCGAAATTGACGGCAAGACGTACGAAGTCGGACTTCGTTTCAAGCGAACCTACAAACCGTACTCGCTGCACTTAATCGACATTCGCAAGGAAGATTACGTCGGTACGAGTACGCCGCGCGATTATTCATCGTATGTGCGGCTTGTCGATCCGACTCGCAAGACCGACCGCGAAGTTCGCATTTGGATGAACAACCCGCTGCGATTTGCCGGCGAGACGTTTTACCAAAGCAATTACTCGAAGGATCCGCGAACAGGCAAAGAGACAACGACGCTATCGGTGGTGACCAACACGGGTTGGATGATTCCCTACGTTTCTTGCATGATCGTCATGGTCGGCATGTTGGCTCACTTCTGGGTGATTCTGCTGAGATTCCTGGATCGCTTGGCCAAAGAAGAGTTGATGAGCGCGTCGCTGCAAGGCCCCGAATGGATGCAAACGGCGTCCTTCGCAATGCCGATTCTTGTCGTATTTCTGAGCGCGTGCTACCTGGGCAATGCGGCTCGAGTGCCTCGGCCGGAAGCGGCAGAAATGGACCTGTACGAATTCGGCAAGATCCCAATCGTGTATCAGGGCCGCGTCAAACCGATCGATACACTGGCTCGCAACAGTTTGAAGATCATCTCGAAACGAGACACCTTCAAAGTCGAAGTCGAGCAGTCGGATGGCACAACGAAGTTGGTCAAGAAGCCTGCTATCGAATGGTTCCTGGACATGATCACCGATCCGGCGAAATCATTCGAGTACGACGTGATCCGGATCGAAAACCTCGACGTGTTGGAAACGTTGGGACTGAAACGCCGCAAGGGATTCCGTTACTCATTTGCCGACTTCCGCGACAAGTTGGACAAACTCACCGAGGCTGCTGAGAAAGCTCGCGCGAAACCCGATGGACAACGAGAAATCTACGATCGCAAAATCCACGAACTGGAACGCAAGATCGGTCGAATGGACTTGCTGTTGCAAGCCTTCTCGACACCGCGGATTCGAACGGACTCGATGGACAATGCGGCCCAAGACTTGCGCCGTGCGTTTCTCCAGCAGCAAGGATTGATGCGTCGCGAACCACCATTGTCCGTACCGCCAAAAGTCGGTCAAACGGGTTTGTCCAACGAAAATGTTGAAGAATGGCAGACCTATGCATTCGCTTGGTCGATGGATTTGGCAAAGGGCTTGATGGGGAATGATGAAGAGAACGACTACATCGACGGAATGAATGAAATCCTGATCGCTTATAGCGAGAACGAAGGTAACAAGTTCAATCAAGCCGTCTCCAAGTATCTGCGAGACGTCGATCGAGGCCAACGTGAAATGGCCGACAGTTATCTTGAACGCGCGGTCGACGAAGACGCCAAAGCTCAAGAAAAGCTGGATGACGACAACGAAGAAGGTGCCGCTGGTCATGTGGCTCTAGCTGAACGCAACCGGGAGCTTGCCGAGGAAGCTGTGAGCACGATTGAGGATACTGGCTTCGAGGCTTACTTCAATCACCTCGAACCGTTTTATCATTCGATTGCTTTGTATGTGTTGGCCTTTATCATGGCCTGCTTCGCTTGGTTGGGATTCAGTAAGCCGCTCAACGCTTCAGCGTTCTGGTTGATCGTCTTCACGATGTCCGTTCATACGGCCGCCTTGATCGGTCGCATGTACATTTCCGGCCGTCCCCCTGTCACTAACCTTTACTCTTCGGCCGTCTTCATTGGTTGGGGCTGTGTTGGTTTCGGCATCGTCTTGGAAGCTTTGTTCCGACAAGGTGTCGGTAACATCGTCGCCTCTGTATCGGGATTTGCAGCCTTGTTGATCTCGCACATCCTGTCTGGTGATGGCGATACATTCTCGGTCTTGCAAGCTGTTCTGGACACGCAGTTTTGGCTGGCGACACACGTAACATGTATCACATTGGGCTACTCGACCACATTCTTTGCTGGGCTCTTGGGTGTGCTGTATGTGTTGCGTGGGATTGCGACGACAACACTGACACCGAAGATCGACCGTCTGATGATCCGTATGATTTACGGGATCGTTTGCTTCTCGATCTTCTTCAGCTTCGTCGGCACCGTCCTTGGCGGTTTGTGGGCTGATGACTCTTGGGGACGATTCTGGGGCTGGGACCCGAAAGAAAATGGCGCGCTGATCATTGTCCTTTGGAACGCATTGATCCTTCATGCTCGCTGGGACGGCATGGTCAAAGACCGTGGCTTGGCTGTCTTGGCTATCGTTGGAAACATCGTCACAAGTTGGTCATGGTTCGGAGTCAACGAACTCGGAGTCGGCTTGCACTCGTACGGTTTCACTGAAGGCGTCATGCGAACCTTAATGATCGTCTGGGCCGCACACGCGGTATGTATCGCTGTCGGTTGCTTGCCCAAACAATATTGGCGAAGCTTTGCAGCCAGAGACGAATCCATCGTTTGATCGTTTAACCCGTAGCCGTAGGCGAGGCCAGATCGCCAGTCCCAGCCGGAGTTTTGGCTTGGCGTATATGAAGAGATCCAAGATTTGATGACACCCAGCGAAATCAAAGTCATCGAAGATCGCTTGTCGCTGCAGTTGCCCCACTCATATCGGGATCACCTGATTCAAGGAGTAACGCTGAATGGCTTTCCGATAGGAATTTACTTTCAGCAAGACTTTAAAGAACTCTTGGTCTTGAATCTTCGAATTCGGCAAGAAACTTGGTCAACTGAATTCTGCCAAAAGCCTTGGCCAGCAGATCAAATCTGTATCGGCGAAGACGGCGTTGGCAACTATTACAGCATTCAAGCGACTGATGAATCATGCGCGGTATCACTCTTCGACCACGAAGGCGATGTTTTTCAGTTGGTAGCCGCGAGCTTGTCCGACTATTTCGATCACTTGTTGTCAATGTTGCAGCAAACCGCGGAAATGTTGGGTTGCCCTCTGTCCGAAATGTTTGAAGATGCCGAGCAAGCTCAAGCCCCTTCACCGACTAAGGAAACGATTGTAGTCCGCGGCGAGGAACGTCGTGATGGATTGCTGAATCCAATTGACCTCAAAGAGTGGGTAGACGTCGCGAGTGCAAGCGATGATTTGACGATGCGCGGTTATGTAATTTGAATTAACCCATTTACAAATGAGGGAACGCAGTTCGCAAGACCAGGGTTAGCAGTTCTTGCAGCCGACGACACTCAGATGTTTGAATTTGTCGAAGGTTACATCTATGTTAAGTCACCATCACGTGCCACAACTGCTGTGCTGAAACGCGTTGCAACCGCACTTGATGCAAGCTTGATCAAGAACGCTCCGCAGTAGATGCTGCACACTCCAAAAGCTCTTACATCAAGGACAACACCATGCGAAGCCTGTTGTTTCCCCTCTCACTTCTTTTCCTAGCAACCCAATCCCTCAAGGCTGATGACATCCATGTGTTGATCTGGGACGAGCGACAACCTCGACAGGCCGAAGCTTACGATAACTTTCTGGGCAACGAGATCGCCAAGCGTCTCGGTGATGCCAAAGGACTCGGAATTAAGTCAGTCGCCTTGGATGATCCCGAACAAGGCCTGTCGACGAAGAACTTGGAATGGGCCGACGTCATTGTTTGGTGGGGACACGTACGACAGCGTGAGGTCACCGATGACAACGCCAAGCGCATCCTGGATCGAGTTCTGGCTGGCGAGGTCGACTTGGTGGCGTTGCATTCCGCGCACTGGGCAAAGCCATTCGTCGAGGCCATGAACTGGCGTAGCGTCGAGAATGCTCGCAAGCACTTTGCGTCTCACGCCAAGGGCAAGAAGTTCAGCTTCGAAACCGTGTTGCCTCCCAGACAGTACACCGTTCCGATTCATGGCAGCTTAAAGACACCCGCGTACTTCGGTTACAAGAAGTCTCGCAACCAATTCCACGCGATCATCCACTTGCCCTATTGCTGCTTTCCTGATTACCGACCGGACGGCAAACCGGGTGCGCTCAAAGTTCGCTCGCCCAAACATCCAATTGCCAAGGGGCTACCGATGACGCTGAAAGTCACGTCGACGGAAATGTACAACGAGCCCTTTCATGTTCCCGATCCTGACGAAGTGGTTTTCGAGGAAACCTGGGAAGCCGGCGAACGATTTCGAAGCGGCATGGTTTGGAATATCGGCAAGGGCAAAGTCTTCTACTTCCGCCCCGGTCACGAAACCTATCCCGTCTACAAACAGCCTCAGATGATCCAAGTCATCGAGAACGCCTGTCGCTGGCTGGGACAGGATTAGCATCGCTCTATGTGATTGCATCTTCCGTAGCGGAACTCGCCAAGA
>PBMZ01000095.1 GCA_002722955.1 Planctomycetaceae bacterium
AGCAGTTTCAGCGGATTGGTCAGGTGTTCGAGGACCTCGCCGAAGACGACAGCATCGAACCCTTCGAACTCGGACGGAGACTCGATGAACTCAGCATTGATTGCTTCGTGCCGGCAGCGGAACCGAACGAACTCGAGGACCTCGGGAACGTCGCAGAACGTGACCTTCCAGCCGCGACAGGCAAACGAGACGCCGTAGTCGCCAACACCGCAGCCGAAATCGAGTACGTGATCTCCAGTCCGAGGCAGATGGTTCAGCGCTGATTCCGCTTCGGGATATCGCGTGTAGGCAAACAGCATCCGCTGCAGGTGATGGGCAGCCGTCGCGTCGGGCTGATGGTCTTTAACGAATGCCTCCCACAGCTGCCGGCGGGCAGCCAGTTGTTCGTTTTTCATGCGGCCGCTCCCGGATAAACCGCGATCAGACGAGTGTCCGTGATCTTCGCTTCCAGTGGATCACAGCCGAACCACTCGCGGAGCTTCACTTCATCCACCGGGTCGTGCCGATGATCGCCGCACGTCCCGGCGGGCCAGCGGTACGGAACGCTGACGATTACCACGCGACCGGTCTGCAGCAGTTTCCTGGCAAACGTGGCGGGATCAGGCTGGTGCTCGAGCACCTGCAGGCAGAGCACGACGTCGAACGGCTGCGGTGATTTCCATGCAGCGAAGTCCGCGAACTCGACCTGAACACCATCAAGTGAGTGTTCGTCGTCCCGGCGCTCGACCGACCGGCGATCCGGAACCCAGTCAAACCATTCCAGATACCGACAACCGAGACTGACGCCACCACCGACATCCAGCAGTGACTTCGCATCAGGGGCATGCTTCTGCGTGAACTCCACAGCCTGCCGGTAGTACTGCAGGTCCTTGCGGCCTTCCCAGTAAGAGATCGCTGCACGGCCGCGCGGGCCGAGGTGCCGTGCTTCGCAGGACCAGTCGCAGAGCCGTTTCCATGTGTCGGGCAGACAACGGTAAAAGTACGGGTCGTAGTACGGCTCGCCGCGGGGCATGCGGAAGATGTGGTCCAGCAGCACTTCGGAGCGGAAGACCGTGCAGCCGAAGCCCATGCCTCGAACGGGCTGCAGTGCGGGCTCATCAGGAGCTGGCTTTTCTGCGCGATGAACGCCCTTCTGGCCGGACTTCCGGTCAGCGGTCCACACCACGTATTTCGGATCCCAGCGGGACAGATACGGAGCCCCGGCACAGGCCACGTCGCGGCCAAAGTGTTTCATCAGGCGTTCGAGCACATCGTCCGGCGGGATAATGTCGTCTTCGAGCACCCAAACATAATCGGTGTCGATCGCCGCGCGGAGCCGGTTGTAGATACGACACATCGCGACCTGAACATCGTGTTCAATCCGCCGGTCGTAGCGGCACTCATCGGCAATGCCCGGTCGATCGGGTGCAAACTGAAAATGCCGGACATCGGCGTAGTCGCACGTGCCAATCCACTGCCGGACCTGCCGCGTGAATTCGGCGTTCTGGCTGGTATCGCACAGGATCAGACGGATGCGGTTGTGCGGCCAGGACTGCCGTTCCAGAAACCGGCTCTGTTCTGCCCACGCGTCGTCGCGTCCGGCCAGCGGGATGAACAGAGTGACCTGCTGCAGATGCAGGCCACGCAGAATGAAATAGCCTGCCTTCTTTCGATCGCCATGCGCCCTGCGGTTCTTCTGACCGTCGTGGGTCCGATACCAGACCAGCCCTTTCTGCTTGCGGAACTCCCAGCCATCGCGAGCCAGGCACTGGAACATCCAGTCGTCTTCAGGCGTGAGGAACTCATCAAGATCGGTGTCCCAGGCACTGCAGACTTCGAGAGCATCACGTCGAATCAAGGCGCAGGTATCGACGAAGTTGAACCGCAGCAGCCGTCCGCGAGTGAACGGCGGGAAGTTCGTGCGGTCGTGGTCGTACTGACCGAACCGCTGCAGGTCGGCGTAAACCACACCGACCTTGAGGCTGACGAACTCCTTCAGGCCGCACTCGATGTAATCGGGGGCCAGGCAGTTGTCGGCGTCGAGGAACAGCACGACGTCACCGGATGTCTGCTGCACGCCGGCGCGGCGGGCCTTGTGAACGCTGCCCGTTTCCAGCCGCAGATACTTCACGCCGCGATCGGCGAAGCGCTCAGCGACCTCACGTGTGTTGTCCGTGCTCGAATCATCGACGACGAGGATCTCGTGCGGCCGCGTTGTCTGCGCGAGGACGCTGAGAATCGCCGGTTCGAGAAAGTGACCGTAGTTGTGAGATGTGATGATGACGGAAACGAGCACCCCTGCCTGCCTTTTCAAATGCGATACGGCTGCGCGTGCCTCAGCCGTTCTGTGAACTTTTCAATGGGATCGGGCAGCAGCACGTGGCCGATGCCTGAACGATGAACCGCGTACGGAAAGCTGATCTGGTCGCGGCACGTGCCGGCCATAACCTCATCCCACCAGCACTGATTGAAGAACTCGCAGCCACGCTTGCGGATAAGCAATCCGCCGTGCGGCAAACCGGCGTGCTCAGGGAACGTTTCCTTGCGGTATCGCTCGATCTGAGTGCGGATCGTGTCCGGGTCATCACGCCGCGTGCGGATGCAGACGTCGGCTTCGGCATAGAGACAGTCGCGTTCCGGGTGCCGGCATGTGAACAGCCTGGCTTCGTTGCGGCGGGCCATGTGCGGATCGCACGACTCGCAGTAGTTGACCAGGTCGACGGGATCGATCAGCAGCTTTGAGCAACCGTCGAAGTAGATCGTGTAATCAGCCTCCGGAAACCAGCAGTGCGACAGCAGCTTGTAGCGACGATTCTCCCGGCGTCCGGATTTCTGCGTGCGCTCGACACGTCGCAATTCCCACGGGCCGGGATCTTTGATGTCGGCATCCGTGAAGCAGACATACTTCACGCCGCCGTTGACGACGTGATCGGTGAGCAGCCGGTCGTAGCCGTCGAAGATCGCGGTGTAGACGATGATCTTTGCCGACGGAGCCTTTACTCGCTGACGGCTGGTGAGCAGTGGCTGGTAGTCGGTCGCGTCATCGCCAAGCCATGTTCGCAACTGCTTGAGTCCCGGATCGGCGTAACTGGCGCGGCCGGTTTTCCAGGTGGCACCGGCCCGACCTGGGACTCCCTTGATGCCGATGCATAATGCGCGGCTGCCGGACTCGTCGACCCAGCGGTATTTCGATCCACTCCACGCTTCCCACACACGCAGGTCGAGCGACCACTGATTCGTACGGGCCGCTTCTTTCCAGACGGTGGGGATGACCGACGGACGGAAGCCAGTGCGGCACCAGCTCGCATGCTGATGTTCGCGGAAGTGGTAGTAGGAGCGGGAATCGAGATAGTAGTACTTCGCGCCGACTTCACCGACGAGATCAGCCTGATCGAGCCAGCCGGCCATCGTGGTGATGTAGTCCGGCGCGTAGTAATCGTCGTCCTCGATGATCAGCACCTTGTCGCGGGCGATGTGCGGCAGCGCAAGCTGCATGTTGACGCACAGCGTGTGTGGTGGGTCTTTGGGCTGCGGCTCCCGGCGGATGTACCGGATCGTCCAGCGATCGTCGTCAAACGCATTGAGCAGAGTCCGGTCGATCGGCTTTCGTCCGTCATCGACGATGATCCACTGGAGCGGACCGACGGTTTCGCACTGCTGCCGCTGCATCCATTTGACACACAGCGCGAACGCCTCAGAACGATCGCCGGTGGGCGTGATCAGCGTGATTCCGGGTGTGTGGACGATCCGTTCGAGGACCGTCAGTCCGTTGTGGTTCTCGTAGTGCTTCGCAATCCGCCACTGGCCGTTGCGAACGAACTCCTCGACAGCCGGCCACAGGCCACGCCCGCCAGCTTCGCCTTCGGTGCGGAAGGACTCGGTGTCGTGCAGCACGATCCACTTCCGGACCTTGCCGGAGTGCCGGGCCAGTTCGGCGCGGAGCTGGTCGTACTCGTGCAGCGTGTCGATGAAGAGCAGATCGGTTTCCGCAAGATCGATCCGCCGACTGTCACCCTCGAAACGTCCTGCTAACCTGGAGCCCCCTGTCAAACAGAGAGTCCGAGAGTTTTGGCGCGTTTGGAACGGGCACCGTGGCGAACAGTGGCAGTTCGACACGGCACCCCGGTGCGGCAGGTCGAACCAGAGAGTCGACGAGCGGGGTGCAGGCGATCGCGGCAGACGGCAGAAACCCTTTGAATCCCGCGGGTTTCGCAACGCGCATGAAAAAACGCCGGGCACTCTCGCGCTCGGCGTTTCATGTCAACCAATGGGTAGCGAAAGTTCGCTCCCGATTGAAAGGCTCCCCGACTAGGACTCGAACCTAGAACCTAGCGGTTAACAGCCGCTCGCTCTACCGATTGAGCTATCGGGGAATGCGTTCGCGAAATAAATAGGTTATCGCTTAGGATGATGCAAGTGAAATGGGTGAATTTTTCTGCCATCATGCAATATGTTCACAACAACGTTTCCAGCGCGCCGTGAAAATGATGAATCGAGACAAAATCGTCAAGATCCTCATGTCAGCTAGGAAGAGTAACGAAGCTGGTGAAACCCTGTTTTCGGTAGCACGAACCGCACCTCGAAACAAGCCGCGCAAGGAAAAAGAGCCTGATCGATGACCAGGCTCTTTGAGAACTTCTACTTTTGATTAACTAGCTTAGCGTTTCTTTCGCGAACTTCGTGCTCGTCCTGGACGTCGACCGGCACCGGCCGTTGCGCCTGGTCCATCTGGACCATAGCCAGGAATCGCACTTTCCGCTCCGCCAACACCAGCAGCAAGCTTATCCAATTCGCTGAGTTCGCTACCGCCAACTCCACGACCGGCATTCTGCTTCACGATGGCTTCCCAAGGCTTTCGCTGAGCATCAAGGCGGGCGCGACTACGGGCTAGCCCAACAGCTTGAGACACCGTGTCCATCGTCTTCAAGCGCCCATAGTCATCCAAGACGACGACTTGATCGACGAAGCCATATCCGTCACGACGCTTTGGATCAAGATTCAAATCGGGATGATCCGCAGCGGAAATCGTCGAGGACGGATCCAAATCTAACAACAGGTTCCGTGTAGCAAACTCGACATTGTCTTCTTCGTCCATGGTTTGTTCAGCTGGTCGAAGCACCGTCGTCGTAACTCCACCAATGGTCTCACCATCATCGTCAGTCGTGAAGGCAGCGATGTATTCACCAACAGTGAGCTTTCGCAACTCTGTGCTGATCGTGGTACCAGCCTTTTGGTAGTACTGAAAGATTTCGATGTTCGCGGTTGATGGTCGTTGCAGACTGCGAGACTTCTCAACCTTTGTCAGGTACATTCGCGTATCTTGATTGATGACGGCCGAGTTACTGTTTCCACTCCACGGCGTCTTGCGAGTTTGCCCATCAGCGAAACTGGGGTCTTCAAGTTCATAGATGGGCAAGTTGTAGTTCGGATTACGTAACTCCAAGCGAACTCGGTAACGATAGGCATTACCGGGGAGAACGTCGAAGTCGAAGTAACGGAACAAGAGAACTTGACCAGCGATCGAGACCACCGCGCGACCTTGGGCTCCTGGTCGACCGCCAATTCCCGCACGGCCGCTGGCCATCGGAATGCCACTAGCACCGGGAATCTCGCCCATACCTTCCATCGCCTGCTTGAACATGTCATTCAGGTTCCCGGAACGGCTGGCTTGCATCCGCGCGCCTTTGAGATCGTTTTGTTTCGACGAGAAACCCCGTTTTTCGGCCTTTTCTGGTTGTGCTTTAGCCTTTTGCTCTTCGAATTGTTGCAGGGCAAGTTGGCTGACGCGCTCTTGCAACTCGGCTTCTTCTTTCGTCAGCTTCTTGATCCGAGGATGCGTTGCCCAGAAATCCCAATCACCAGCAACACGGCGAGGCAACGGCATCGTAAACACGTAGTCAGTCAAGGCCGCATCAAC
This sequence comes from Planctomycetaceae bacterium, assembly GCA_002722955.1. GTDB lineage: Bacteria > Planctomycetota > Planctomycetia > Planctomycetales > Planctomycetaceae. The sequence goes on from PBMZ01000095.1 coordinate 5,897, forward strand.
AACATCCACATCAAAGTCGACCTTGTCCAAGACGCTGAGGGCTACGTCAAAGTTGACCTTTTCCCACTTGCCGGTCCATGGGTTGGCGCCGGCTCTTGCGGTTTGTCGTTCCAATTCAAAGTCGATGAAATCGATCTCCTCGATCGCTCGACTAGCAATTTCCATGTTCAAAGCTTTGGCGATAATGTTGGCTTGTTCGCGCAATGGGAAAACACCCAGCACGGCCACGAATCGTCGGCCTTCCGCATTGACTTTGGTCTGCATTCCACCGGCACCCGGAACTCCACCAGGGATACCAGACGGAATCGCTCCCGACGCGCCAGCGTCATTAGCAGCAGGTACGCCACCGGGAATTGCTCCAGCCGCCCCACCCGCGTTTCTTGGTGCGGTCGCTGATCGAGGAGCGTTTGGATCAGCCGGCAGGTTGGGATCGGGAGTCGCCGCTTCGGGAACGTCGACAACGGCAACAGCCACGTCGGCAGGGGCAGGTTGTTCTTGCTCTGGAAGGAACTCCAAAATGACTTCACTTCCGATGGCGATCAAATCTTCCACTGCCAAGAACGACGGTTGCTTACGTCGCTCACGCTGTGGATACAAGTCGAACATTTCCGGTGTCTGGTATTCGAAGACGCCAACGTCAATCTTCGCTTGCGCCTCATCGACGGCAACCGAGATATCTTTGGCACCATCCAACTCAAGCCGTTTATCTTCCGGCCAGGTCGAGACATCCAGATTCTGTTGCTCTTGGTTGACCTTAGTCGTGTAGTCTTCGGGTACGCGCTCGTAGCGACTCCAACTCGTTCCGCTCAGACAGAACAAGACAAACAGAACCAGGACACCCAAGATCATCTTTTCACAGTGATCGAGCAATAGCTTTTTGTAGTCAAGGTTTTTCAGTTTGTCCTTCATGATGGACTCCCTTTTCTATTCAAACTCTGACAAACGATTAAAGTTGAGATTGAAGTTTCAGTAAAAAGTTCCAGATTCCAACTTACGAACCATCAGTTGTTGGTGTCGTCGCCGCAGGAGGAGTGGTGGGCGCGTTGGGATTTGCTGGGGGTGTTACCGGATTCGTCGCCGCTGGAGGCGTTGTCGGTGCATTCGGATCCGCTGGCGGTGTTGTTGGATTCGTCGCTGCTGGAAGAGTTGTTGGCGCGTTTGGATCTGCTGGAGGCGCCGTGGCATTAGGGTTTGCTACCGGCGGATTCGTCGTCGGTGGCAGCGTTGTTGGAGTCCCTGTGGCAGCCGGAGTAGTCGAAGGTCGAGCACCTGGCACCGCCGGAGTCGCTGGAGCTGGATTGACGGCCGCGGGAGTTCCGGGAGCTGTCGGAACGGCCGGAACTCCAGCAGGAGTTCCGGGTGCAGCGACAGCAGGTGTCGCTGCCGGAGCAGGAGCTTCGACAGGATTGTAAAGGGTAATTACGCCGGTAACGGCAACGATGGCAAGGTCGGCATCGACCAGATCAGTTCCGCCGCCTGACGGTCCATTGGGACTCGACCCACTAACGTTATCAAATGATGCCGCCGGATCCGTGCCACCATCTAGATCGATATCTGTGCCCGTATCGGCCGGAATCGCGGTTTCGGTATCACCACCGCCACCGCCAAGGTCAGCGGGATTTGCTGCTGAGGCCATCGCTCCGATGCCACCTGACTTAATACCCACAGCCCCAGTCCTACCGTCCCACTTCGAGCGTTGGACGCGGACCAGCTGAACTGGCCAATCGGCATTCGTCAGTGCCACCAAAAAGTCGGGAATCCGTTGGTGGTCGATCACGATGCTCATGTAAAATCCGCGTTGGCGGAACAGCGACTCTTCTTGGTAGTCGAGGTAGCGGATTGCGTTCGGGTCTTGTTTCTTCCCACCGCCTGAATTGTTATTGCCACCAGTTGGCGGGCCACTCATCGACAAACCCGAGCGACCGGTTGCATAGGCGAGTTCAAACTCGGCAGGTGGAAAGAATTCGGCCGAATCCTCTTCAGCCACGGCGCTCGCAGCACCCCGACCTCCAGGAAAACCGACTCCTCCAGGCATTCCACCGGGCATGCCGCCTGGAATTCCGCCCCCGTCCTTGGGCCCGCCGCCACCACCGCCACCTTTCTTCTTCGTTTTCCACTTGCCGCCAAACAATTCCAGTTGACGAATCTCACGAATGTTGGCGTCAAGCTCTGACGTCGCTGGGCCATTGACGGACTTCACGGTCGACAGCAGTGAACGCAGCAACCAAATGTCTTCTTGGCAGTCCCAGATCTCCGCCCATGTTGGTGGAAGACCTTCCCATGGAGCATTCGGATGCTTTGGGATTGTCTTGTACGGAAACGAAACAACTTGGTGATCGGACGAGTCCAATGGCGGACCGTTGTCGTCGGCTTTAGGATCAACCAGCTTCCACAACTGGTCCAGTTCGCTGATGTAATCGTCTTGGTAACGATAAGGAACATTCCGAGCTTCGTTGTTCGTGACGTCAGAAATCTCGCCACGGAACGGGCAAACCGCCATTTGAGCCGCAATGTCTGAAGGCCAAACCATGAGCGATTCTTGCAATGTCCACAATCGATAGTTGGACTCGGTATTGCGAACCTCTCGGTAGTCATTCCGCTTCTTGATTTCATCAATCCAAGATTGATTGGCGCTCCCTGAGCCACTCGGAATACCAGAATACGCTCCATCCAATGTGCTCTTCCGAGAATCGATTTCAGCGACCAGATCGCCTTTCGTCGGAAAGTAACCAACGATTGGCAAGATCAACGCAACAGCGAACAGAATCCAAAACTTGTGGGTCAAGATCGGTTGCAGTTTTTCCATGATTCACGCTTTCCGTATTAAGGACAGCCGTCAGTCCGTCGGGATGTCCATACTCTCTTATATCGGTAAGCCCAATTGTAATTGTCGACTTTTCCAGTTAACCAAATTGCTTTCGCACTAAGCGTTTGAGGCACTATGTTCCAGGAGGCGTCGCTGGTGGGGCCGGAGTCGCTCCTGGAGTAGTTGGTGTGGCACCAGGTGTTGTAGGAGTCGCTCCAGGCACGGTTGGTGTCGTACCGGGAGTTGTCGGAGTCGCCCCCGGAACTGTCGCTGGAGTACCTGGAGTTGCCGGAGTCGTAGGAGGCGTCCCAGGAGTTGCCGGTGCCTCTGGAGTTCCAGGTGCTGCCGCTGGAGTCGCAGGCGGATTCGCCGCGGCTTCCTTCGCCGCAGCTTCTGCCGCCGCTTTGGCAATTGGATCTTCTACTAGCCGCTGATCAACGGGAATCGGCTGCCACACGAACTGAACCGTAAACAAGGTGCGACTGAGCATCTTGTATTCAGGCTCTTTCGACGCAGCGCCAACACCGACAGGAGGCCGCGCACCGACAAGCGGTCGTCCCCCAGGCCGCTGAAAGCCGCCAGCTTTGACACCTGAACGATCAGATGGACGCCCATTGACGTAATACTTCAACTCATACCGGCTATTAGAACTGGTGTTGGTCACAGTCGCATGTGTAATACCCATCTGACGAACCGGAATCGAATTCAATCCACCCGGCTGCTGCATTTGCCACTGCTGCAAGTTTCGCAGCAATGTTTCAACTACATAAAACACCTGGATCGAATTGTTGCCTTCCTTCACGTTATGAAGGTGCCATCCCTTGATGGTGATCACATAACCTTCGCCTGCTGGCGGTTTCTCCTTCTCTTGGGGCAACATGTAAAGCGTCTGGCCCGGATCCAAAGCCTTGAACCAATCTTCCAACTTGTCCTGCTTCGCCGCCGTGACGCTGCCAATGAACATACGATTCCGCTTCATCGGATCTTCTTCATCCAGCTCATCGTCAGTGTCGCGAGGATAGCATTCATTCAAGGCTCGGTATAACTCGTGCCAACTGGTTCTCTGCTCGAGACCAGGAAGCATCGCCAAGCCGTCTTCTAGCAGCTTGGTGAACTTTCCATTTTCGCTCTCATAGTCCGAGCTGAACTTGCCGTGCTTTGATTTGAAGTTATTCGCCGATGACTCGGCTTCCGAGAACAATTCCGAACTCACCGAGCTGGCGACGTTCGCATAACCGGCCACCGACGTAGCCATTCCGCAAAGCACAACGGCCGCTGCCGACACGGCCCACGGCTTCTTGCGACGAATCTGGCGAGCCGTCGCGATCTCTGGCGGCAGCAAAGTCGTCCGAACGGGCGTCAATTGTAGCAACTGCAAAGCCAAGCCATACGGAACCACAAAGCTCATGATGTTCTCTTGGAACAGCGGAGCATTCAGCACGGTGTCGCCAACAACTGCCTGTAATGTTTCAACGCGTTCCACGTCGTATTGCAAGTTCTGTTGTAAGAACTTCTGCAAGCCGGCCAGCTTAAAGCCGTTGCCCGCACCAATGATCTTCGAGATCTTCGCTTCGCGGTTAACGCTCGAGAAATACCCGATCGACCGTTGAATTTCGGCGACGTAGTCATTGAAGACGGGTCGCAGCGCTTGAAATACGGCTCGCGGATCCGGCGACTTGGTCGCGTTGCATTTCAAGTGCTCGGCCTTCGCGAACGTCAGCTTCATTTCTTTCGTCAACGCACGCGTGAAATGATTGCCGCCGATTGGAACGTTCCGAATCCAAATCTTCTCGCCATTCGTAACCAGCAGCGTGGTGTTGTCAGCACCCATGTCGAGCACAATGTAGTGATCATCGCCAGCGACGGATTCCTCTTCCGTTCGCATGCCCATTATGTCGTAACACAAGAAGTTGTGCATGGCGAGCGGAGCAATCTGAACCAGCTCCACTTCCATCTTGGCGTTCATATAAGGCGCCATGTGCTCGGCAACTTGATCGCGTTTCATCGCGAACAGGCCAACTTCGGCACCCAGCATGAAGCCGCTCTCTTCGATACCACCGCCCAACGTTTGGAAGTCCCAGATGACATCTTCCAAGGCAAACGGAATCTGCTGCCGAGCTTCATACTTGACGATCTCGGCAACTTTGTTCGACTCAACAGGCGGCAACTGAATAAAGCGAGCCAAAGCAGTTTGCCCCGGCAAGCTAATTCCAATCAAATCCCCTTCGACTTCGTTTCGTGAGAGAAACGTTTCCAACGCTTGTGCGACCAATTCGTCGACAACCGCATCCGGTTGACTCAGAATTTTTGGATGTGGCACATAGTCGAAGGCAACAGCGAGAGCTTGCTCCGCGGACTCGGCATATCGAAGCCTGACAGCCTTTAAGCCTGCCTGCCCTATGTCAATACCCCAAACAGCCCTTGATTCGGCCATGACAATCTCCTCTGGCTGCCAATGATGTGTACGGTTTGTCCACATATGACAATACGCAACCCAAGGTTGCGCAGAATGCGATTATGGTAATCGTGTAATTGATTAAGTCAGGTAAAGAAGTGAGATAGCGAACCCAGAGTGGCCCTGGGTTGGGCCCGGAATCCCCATTCCGAATGGCCTGAACGGCCAAATCGAAGATAGCGTTGACTTAGGTCGTCATCGCCACCCCCGCAAAGTCCAACGAATGTTGGTAACGAATATACTGATTCTCGGGAAGAATCAAAACCTGCGCATTATGAACGCTGGAGAATCTACAGAATTCCTAACGTAAAGCTATCACAGGATTTCGTGCTTCGTCAACCAAAAATGACCAAACACTTTGCAGATCGCGACCGTATCCGCACAATCCTGCGATTTGCTCTGCCAAGGAATCCCGCTTTGGTAAGATTTACGATAGCCCGCAGACTTGTAAAGTTCCCGCAATCTCGACATTTTGATCGAATCGATTCCAGCCGCGTCAGCGGCCGTTCTTCCTCGCTGAGCATCAGTATCGATTAACCCGTAGCCGTAGGCCAGGAGCCAAGGGCAACGCCTCGCCTATGGCTACGGGTTAAACGATCAAAGAACACGTCTCCTACCCCAATGTCCTACCGCGAAATCATCATCCTGATCCCGAGTCACAGCCTGGAGGATTTTCCCACAGAGCTTGGCGATGACGAAGCCAGCAGCTTGCTGAACGCGTTCGCCATCGCTTGGCACCCGGAATTCCTGGCCGACAGCGAGACTGTGCCAACATGGCATCGCGCTGATGATCCGCCAGAAACTTTCGACGACCGGTTGATCATCATCCCAAGCGCATGCGAGGACTGGATGCCAAGCGGTTGGGAAGAGCGAGCGGCTGCTGAAGGTGCCACGGTTGTCTCCGGTCTCACGGAACGCAGCGAGATGCTTGCTGCTGCCCTCGGCCGCGACATTCCGGCCACCGACACAAAACCCGCTGAGGACGCGGATCACGAACCCGATACCGACAACACAGACGACACACAAGAAGAGATAGAGCAAGACGAATCGGCCACGGAGCCCGTTGACGAAGACTTGGTCGCGGACTTTTTCTCGTTGGGCACGTGTTACCTGCAAATGGAATTGCTCTCGCGCCACATGCACCATTTCACCAGCATGGACGAGATTCATTTGCAACGTGAAGCAGTGGCCGCCGCCAAAGCCGCCGTCGTCAATGATCGCGAGACGGCGGAGGCTCACTTGCGAGCCTGCTTCGAAACGTTGGCCGAAACGCGAGAGCGATTTTATCCGGTCGACTGTTACCTGATCGACCTGTGCCTCGTCGCGCCAGACTTTGTTAACGAGTCGCTTGACCGGATGCTGGATGATACGCGTCCGACGAACATATTGCTCAACGGTCGTGACTTGGAAGAGATTGCCGAAGCGCATCCAGAAACCATTCAAAAGATGGGAGAAGCCTGGACTCAAGGAACGCTCGACATCCTGGGCGGCGACTATGACGAAGTCGCCGCGCCGTTGGCACCGTTCGAATCCAGTCTGTACGACTTAAAGCGCGGACAAGCACTGTTCCGAGAAAACTTCGATCGCACGCCAACCACTTGGGCTCGCCGCCGATTCGGGTTGAACCCACAACTGCCGCAATTGCTACAGAAGTCCGGCTACCACTCGGCAATGCACTTCTTGCTGGATGATGGAATCTACCCGGACACCGAAGACAGCAAAATCCGATGGGAAGGCTGTGACGGCACAGTCATCGACGCGATCAGCCGCTTGCCATTAGCGGCCGATTCCGTGGCCAGCTACTTACGGTTTCCGATGCGGATGGCGGAAACGATGGAGCAAGACCATACAGCGGCGCTGATGTTGGCGCGCTGGCCGGAAGTCAAATCACCCTGGTTCGAAGATTTCGCTCGCATGCACAAGTACGCTCCTGTGCTTGGGCGCTTCATCACGCTCAACGATTTCTTCGAGCAAACCGACACGCCCGGCCCGTTGTCTTCGTACCGGGCACACGAGTACCTAACACCCTTCGTACTCCAAAACGTAGCCCGACGGTTAGATAACCCGATCAGTTCCTTCACCGAGCACATCGTCAGACGCCGTCGCTTCGATGTGGCCTGCTGGCAACTTCGCGTTGCCAACATTTTAATGGGACGCGATGTGGACGAGGGGCTCGCTGGCGACGCCGAAGATATCATTGAACGCGCCAGCTACGATTGCCTGGACGAAGACATCGACCTGGCCGCAAACTCGGCAGCCGCCGAGCAAACCATCGCAGACATCGAAGCCACCGCCTTCCAAAACCTCTCGAAGGTGATCCTCCACGGGGCCGATCCAAAACCGGGTTATCTTGTCATCAACCCCCTGTCGTTTACTCGGCGAGTGGTTGTTGATGTTCCCAATGTCACCTCAGCGATCGATGACGTTGACTGCGTGAAAGCCCAACAGATCGACGACCAGAACAAACAGCTACTGGTCGAGGTGCCCGGTTCAGGCTTCGCTTGGATTCCTTGCCAGTCAACTGACGCCAGTGCCAAGAAACGCAAACCACCCAAGACACCGTTGGCCGAAGACTTCATCGTGCGGAACGAGTTCTTCGAGGCGGAAATCAGCAACGTCACCGGCGGCTTGGCCCGGCTTCGCAATCAAGGCCGTCGCGCCAACCGCTTGAGTCAACAGATCGCCTTCCGATTCCCACGTGAGCGAACATTCACAATGGGCGAAGGTGAAAGTGCCGAGCAAATCAAATCGTATTACTCGGCCATGTGCATTACATCGGTCAAAGTCCTGTGTAGCGGGCCGTCCAAAGGCGAGTTGCTCACGACTGGCGTTGTGATGGATCAGCAGCAGAACTCGGTGATCGCCGAATTCCAGCAGACCTTCCGTGCCTGGCGAGGAAAACCCGAGTTGGAAATCGATATCGAACTGGACGTCAAGAAGACACCCGAAGGCGATCCCTGGTCGAATTACTTTGCCGCACGGTTCGCTTGGAACGACGGCGCCGCCAGTGTGACTCGTTCTCTATATACGTGTGCTCAACCGGCTGAAGGCGAGCGATTCGAGAACCCCCACTATCTAGAGATCGTCGAAGGCGACATGCGAACGACGATTTTGAATCAAGGCAACTGCTTCTTCCGTCGCACCGGAATGCGGATGGTCGACAACGTGCTGGTGGCTGAGGGCGAGCAACGTCGCAGCTTCCGGTATGTCATTTCATTGGATAGTTCGTATCCCATGCAAGAAGCCTTGCACGCGCTGACACCGCCAACGGTGATCTCGACCGAAACCGGACCGCCACGCATGGGGCAAACGGGCTGGCTCTTCCACCTCGACACCAAAGCCATACAAATCATGCAAGTGCTTCCCGTCCAAACGCCACGTCCCGCGAACATCGAGCCATGGCAAGAACACGACTACCCGGATGTGCCAACGGGCAAAGGATTCACGCTGCGACTGGCGGAAACGGAAGGCCGACACCGAACCGCTCGACTGCTATGCTTCCGAACTCCCACGTCCGCGCGACAGCGAGATTTCACCGGGAAAACCATTAGCGATTTGAGCATCGAAGACGACGCGGTTAGGATTGATTTCACCGCCTACGAGATCGTCGACGTCGAATTGCGGTTTGAGTAAGCGTCAACGCATTGCAATTCCAATGATTATGGTCCGCTCTCCCCACTGGCGATTCCATTCTTCAATTAGAGTCAATGGGGACATGGTCTCGCTCGGCGGGGTCGCTGGGGACGAGTAAAACATAGTAACCCGACGCGTGAGCGAGGGACGCTCACACGTGTTCGCAAGCAAAACACCTTGTTTTGAGAAATCAAGAGCGTCCCTCGCTCACGCGTCGGGTTACTGCGGCCAAATATAGCCAACTGCGGCTGGGCGTTAAATCAACGACGTAGAACACTAACACCAAGAACATGATCGTAACCATCGATGGACCAGCCGGCTCGGGCAAGAGCACTGCAGCACGCGGGCTTGCGAAACGGTTGGACTTTTACTTTCTGGACACCGGCGCGATGTATCGAGCCGTCGCATGGGCTTGCACCAACAATGGTGTTGACCCACAAGACGCCGAGGCAGCAGCGCGGGTTGCGCGCGAGCTGACAATCTCGTTCCAGGACGATCGAGTCATGGCCGACGGTACCGATGTTACGGAAGCCATCCGAACAGCCAACGTGTCGCAAATCGCTTCCGTCGTCGCTATGATTCCCGATGTCCGCGAAGAGTTAGTTCAACAACAACGACGCGTCGCCCAAGGCCTAAAAATTGTGACCGAGGGACGCGATCAAGGCACGGTCGTCTTTCCGGACGCCGACTGCAAATTCTTCGTCACCGCCGCTGCTGAAAAAAGAGCTGAGCGCCGACACTTGGAATTGCTCGAAAAGCATGAAGATGTGCCCCTCGAAGAGATCCTGGAACAAATCAAAGCCCGGGACGCTCGCGACGAGACTCGCGAAGTCAGCCCGTTGGTTGCGGCCCAGGATGCTTCTCGCATCGACACCTCGTCGCTGGCAACAGAAGACGTCCTCGACGTCTTGGAAAACGCCGTCCGCAAAAAGATGGCTCAACAACAAGGCGTGAATTGAATGCGGCATGCCAACCTCACAACCGTACGACCTTCAGGAGCCGCGATCTTTGGCTGGTTGGTAGGTGCTTCGTTACTATTCGCATTCTCCGGCTGTAACGAAGACGACGAGCAATATAAAGAAGTCACACTCGATGACGTCGCCAAAGCCGAAGCCGCCGCCGAGGAAAACGGCCACGATCATTCATCACATGCACACTCATCGCATGGGGGAGACGATCACGCCGCGCACTCGGACGAGCACGAACACGAAGGCCACAATCATGAATCTCACGGGAGCGCGACGTCGAAAGCCAACAAACCAAGCAAACCGCCGAAGACGACGGGCTTGCTGATCGGTTATTGCGTCTTGATCGTCGGTGGTTCTTTGCTCGGCGGGTGGTTGCCGAATCTTGTGAATTTGACTCACGCCAGAATGCAGTTCTTGGTGTGTTTAGTCGGCGGATTGATGTTGGGAATCGGCGTCTTCCATCTTTTGCCTCACGGCTGGGCCGCGATAGGTTCGGTTGATCTTGCGGTGAAATGGATGATGGCGGGCATCCTTGTCATGTTCTTCTTGTTGAAGATGTTTCACTTTCATCAACATGCCCCCGTCGAACCGCATGACCATGATCACGGGCATCATGATGCTCACGATCATGGATCTCACCGGTTGAGTTGGCTGGGCGTCTTTTTTGGTCTGGCGCTTCACACGTTGATTGATGGGATGGCGCTCGGTGCCAGTATTCGCGCCGATGCCGAACACGGAGCGATGTGGGGATTGTTCGGCTTAGGAACTTTCTTCGCCATCTTGTTGCACAAACCGCTGGATGCTGTGTCGATCACGTCGCTGATGGTTGCGGGCGGCTGGTCTTCGACGTGGCGCAATATTGTGAACGCGTCGTTTGCGGCGATGTGTCCTTTGGGAGCCGTCGCGTTTCAGTTCGGAGTCGACCAGTTTTCTGACAACCAACATGTCATCGTCGGCTGTGCCTTGACCTTTTCGGGCGGCGTCTTCATTTGCATCTCGCTGGGAGATCTGTTGCCGGAGGTGCATTTCGAGGCGGCACGCATCAAACTGTCAGCAGCCTTGATTGCCGGAGTCCTCATCGCGTGGGGCATTGGATTCTTGGAACCCGAACATGCTCACTCACACGACAAGGGAGCTGCTGGCGACTCACACGACGAAGGCGGAAGCGGACATTCCAGCCACGGAGACCACAACCACTAGGAGCAACACATGCCTGTCGATCACCACACCATTGGCCCGCCAACCGAGTTCCTTGAAGATGCCACCAGCGTCGTGCCGGCCACAGCCGTTGCGTTCTTAGAGGGGCCCGCTGCCACCGCGGACTCGGTGTATTTCAGCGACATCGCCAACAATCGGATCATGAAATACGACTTGGCAACGAGCACTCACACTGTTTGGCGACACCCTAGTGGCCGCGCCAACGGATTGTTGTTCGACGCCGAAAGTTGTTTGCTGGCGTGCGAAGGCAATGAATTCGGAAACGATGGCAATCGCCGAGTCACTCGAACCAGCATGGAAACGGGCGAGATTGAAATTCTCGCCGATCAGTTCGAGGGCAAACGTCTCAACGCCCCAAACGACATCGCCGCGTGCTCGAATGGTCGCATCTTCTTCACGGACCCGTGTTACGCCGATCGTTCGACGATGGAGTTGGATCATGATTCCGTCTATCGCATCGATACCGATGGCACGTTGACGCGAGCCATCACGCAGCCGGAAATTCAACGTCCCAACGGTATCGCCTTGAGCCCGGATGAGAAGATTTTGTACTTGGTCGATAGCTGTCCCGTGATGGAAGGCAACCGAAAAATCTGGGCCTTCGATCTTTCCGATGACGGCGAGTTGAGCAATCAACGAGTCATCTATGACTTCGCACCAGGACGTGGCGGTGATGGCATGGCCGTCGACCAGGAAGGCAACTTATACATCGCCGCCGGCATCGCTCGACCACGCGGGCCGCACGAATCAAAAGATATTCCACCCGGCATTTGGATCGTCTCACCCAGCGGCAATGTCCGTGGGCGCATCCCAATTCCAGAAGACGTGTTGACCAATGTGACCTTTGGCGGCGAAGATTTGAAGACGTTGTTCGTCGCCGCTGGCAAGACTCTGTTCCAAATCCGAGTCAACGTGCCAGGATTCTTGGTGCATCGGCGGTGAGAAGCGATTTCTTCGTTTAACGCCAAGCCTTTAACCTCACTTGCGCTCAACATGACCAAGCCGGCTCCACAAAACGAAAGTCAAAAACGCGGCGACAAAGATCCCCCGCGCCGCCGCGTGCCAACTTGGCTGTTTGGCTCATCGATGGTTCTGGTGCCCATCGTGATGCTGACGCTTGCGTTCAACTTGCCAACGCAAGAGACGCTTGAAGGAGACGAGAAAACTTCATCGACAGTCTTTAACTCGCGCCGCGCCAGTGATTACTTGTTGAAGATTTGTCGAATCGGACCTCGCCCTAGCGGAAGCGCGGGGATGGCGGAACAACAGAAACTGATTACGAAGCACTTCACCGATCTTGGTGCCGACGTTCGTTATCAACCCTTCGATGTCGCCCATCCACTGACCGGCTCGCCGGTCAGAATGACGAACATCGTTGTCTCCTGGAATCCTGAAGCTAAAGAGCGAGTCGTCTTGTGCTGCCACTACGACACTCGGCCTTTCCCGGACCGCGACTTTTATAACCCGCGAGGAAAGTTTGTCGGTGCCAATGACGGAGCCAGCGGCGTTGCCCTGTTCATGGAGCTGGGGCATCGCATGAAACAGCTTAAGCCGACTTTCGGCGTCGACTTCATCTTCTTTGACGGCGAGGAACTCGTCTATCGCAAAGGCGACAAGTACTTCTGGGGTTCGGAATACTTCGCCAAGCAGTACCGCGACAACCCGCCACCGTACAAGTATCACTACGGCATCCTTGTTGACATGATCGGCGACCGGCGACTGACGATCTTCATGGAACGAAACAGTCTGCGATTGGCTCCGAATCTGACACGCAGCGTTTTCGAAGCCGCAAAGAAAGTTCGGGTGCGAGAATTCATCCCCCGAGCAAAACATGAAGTGCGCGATGACCACTTGGCGTTGAATGAAATCGCCCGCATCCCTTGTTGTGACCTGATCGACTTTGACTACAAGTATTGGCACACAACGCGCGACGTTCCTTCGCAATGCTCGGGCGGGAGCTTAATGAAGGTCGCCAAAGTCTTGATGGAGTGGCTCGAGAATGTGCCTCAGCCAATAAGACCGTGACGAACGCCGCAGCCTCACGATTGTTCGCGGTCATTCCGGCTGCCGGGTTGAGTCGCCGCATGGGACAACCAAAGCTGCTGCTGCCACTGGGTGAGTCGACCGTCATCACCCGTCTATTAGAAACGCTGCGCGTCCCCGAAGTCACTGACATCGTCATCGTCATGCGTCGAGGCGACCAAGACCTGTTCAACGAAGTACAAGAATCCGGTGCCACCATCGTTCAACCGGACGTTGATCCGCCCGACATGCGAGATAGTGTCGAACACGCCATCGAAGCCATTCGAAAAAGCACGCGCCTCGACCAGAAGATGGCTGGCTGCTGATTCCGGCAGATCACCCGATCCTCGATCGAGCCTGTTTGTTGGAATTGATCGCTGAGTGGAAAAGGCAATCAAAGGAAATCCTGATCCCAACGCATGAAGGCCGTCGCGGACATCCAACCTTTCTCAGTTGGTCATTGGCCGATCAAGTTGCCAGTACCCCAAGCGACAAGGGACTCAATTGGCTCGTTCGACGTCATGAAGACGAAACGGAGTTATTCGAATCGTCACATCACTCGGTTGTCGTCGATTTGGACACACCCGAAGACTACGAGCGATTGACGAAGCACTCGTAACCCGACGCGTGAGCGAGGGACTGGTCACTCGCACTCGCAGATAATAACTATCATTTATGAGTGCGTATGACCGATCCCTCGCTCACGCTTCGGGTTACCATGCCGTGTCAGTGCGCTTGCACTAACGGCAAATCACTGGCAGAGGCAACGCGTGGACGCCACTCGCTATCGGTAGCAGTCGTCGCCGGCATGTACTCGATCTGGCTCAATTGAGCGGGCTGGTTGATGATTGGTGCCGTGGCAACTCGGGAAGTTGCGTAGTCGTAGGTCGGCAATGGATGTTGCAAACTGACTCGACGTGGACCGGCTGGAGCTGCGAACTGATAAGGGCCGTAGTAAGACCCCATTGGAGTATTCACAGGCCGCGCCACCAGCCGAGTGGGCGACTGTCCCATTTGAGCCACTCGCGATTGCACCTCGGGCTGATACCAGTTGTTGTGCAACGAGCGCTGGTACATGGCCAGCGCGCGGGTTCCTTGACCCGTGTCTTGATAAAGCTGTCCTAAATGAGCAGTTGCGATGTGATTGCCGGGTTCAACTTGCAAGGCCGTTCGCAGACTTTGCTCGGCCCCTGCCATGTCGCCCATTTCTCGTTTTAACCACGCCAATTCCACGTGTGGTTCTGCTGTGTACGGCTGCGTGTCCGCCCATGCCGACATCAGATCAACGGCCTCGGTTCCTCGATTTTGCTGAACGAGCAACGTCGCCAAACTGTGGTACGACGGCTGGTGCGAGGGCCGCATGTTCAACGCGTGACGATAAGTCCGCTCGGCCGTGACCATATCACCTTGCTTGCGAATGGCGGAAGCGAGGTTATGGATGTAGTCAGGATTCTCTGGGTTGTCTAAGACTGCTTGCTGAAAGTACTGCCGAGCTGCCGTGAAGTTACCTTGTTCATAGTACAAGGCCCCGGTTTCATTCTTGGCATGACCGCTCATGATATGGCAGCCTGAAAGTGCGATCACGGCATAAAGAGCCAGAGACGATGCAATCGCTTGCGTTCGCAAAATGGCCATGGAATGCTCCCATCAACCAGTGAGAACCGCGCACCCTCGACGTATCCGTTGAACTGCGCGTTTGGGCGGAATTTTGAAGTGAGGAGAAAGGAAGGGGCGGCAGGATAGCGGTCACCAACAATCACTGCAAGATGAATCTGGAATTGCTAAGATTCCGTGGCGCTCACCAGAAGCCTCGCACCAGAAGGCCGGCCTTTCCAAAATCAAAAAGCCGGGGCTTCTCAATTAGGACACTAAGATTCCACCACGGCCAGCGAATGAAGAGAAGCCCGTCTTTGCTACAGGACAAGGAAACATGAACGAAACCGCCCAGTGCCCTCGATGCCAACAAGAGTTGGTGAATTCCACCAACGAAGACAGCGGAAGTTGCCAAGTCTGCAGCGGTTGTGCCGGAGTCTTCGTCCCAGCCGAACAAGCCGACGCCGAACTGTTCGCTAACGTGCATCCCGTGGAGTCGTCCGAAGATAATGCACCACTCTGCTGCCCAGGCTGCGGGAACTCGATGCAAGAGTTCGAGATCGGCAAGACCCTGATCGACCGCTGCGACAAATGTCACGGCGTGTGGCTCGATTTCGGCGAAGTCCTCAGCCCGAATCAATCGGAAGACGCCGTCGCGATGCTCGGCCGCTATTTAATGTATAGCCTGACAGTGCCCGAACGAACTTTCCGTAGCACGATCGGTTTGGCTGCAGGCGCGGCGCGGGAGGTGGCAGATTTTTTGGTTCCGCAAGCTTTTCAATCGTCGAAGACCTATGAGGTGGCGATTCGGAATTCGTTGCGTTTCTTGACCCAGGACGTTGCAGGCGTCAAAGCGGATCCAACGGACGACACGGCGCAGCCACAAGATGATTACGTGGCTCGGAAGACGGTGGGGAATTTTGTTGACCTAGCGGGTTTGGCGACGCTGCACGTCTCGCCATTGTGGCTGTTAGCGATTGTCAGCGATGTGGCGTATGGCTCGAAGTCGTATGTCAACGAGTTGGCGAACGAACTGAAAGCACAAGGTCTGATCGATGAGGACTCGACCATCAATCATGTCGACGATGTGTTGAAGGCAATTCAAGATGCCTCGGGCAAAGCCGCTGGATTGTTCGATACGCCCCCGCTTTCAACCGAACAACTCAAAGAAACGCTCGACGAAACACGAGAGGCGGTGACTTCGGCCGAGTACACGAAAGTGTTGCCCGAAGCTGAGCTAAAGAAGTATTGGGAGGAAATGCGGGACGTCGCCAACCGAGAAAACGTCAGCCTGCTAGGAGTTTCCGGAGCAATGACCATGCATTCGCTGGGCAAGGTCAAGACCGTCTCTCAAGGAGCACTCACCGGCATCATGGTTGCCGGCGGCCTCTTTAACCGACATGTCATCGGACACTACGTTGATTCTCTGACTAGCATCCACGAGCGGGGGTATTATCAGACGCTGCAAGAGTCGGCGACGCCCTACGTCGACGCGATCTGGACGAACTTTGAAGCGAACCGTCCAACCTTGACGGAAGAAGTGGTGACCGGCCGCGCCATCAGCAAGCTGTACACAAAAGTCTCTGGCTGGTTCAGCCGATCCGAAGAGGAAACAGAGACCGAGCAAGACAAAGGGGCGTCTCAAGAGACGCCCCCTGTTTAAGTGTAGGGACCTTATTTTTTGGTCGACAATTCTTTCTCGATCGCCTTGAGAACTTCGGGCGCGTCGGGCTTCGTTCCGGTGCGGAAACGGCCGACGATGCTGCCATCGCGAGCGACCAAGAACTTCTCGAAGTTCCATTTCACTGGTCCGGGATCCTTCGCAAATCCCTCCTTCGCGGTCAGCTGCTTGAACAACGGAGCTTGCTTTTTGCCATTCACGTCCACCTTCGAAAACATGTCGAACGTGACGCCGTAATTCTTCTTGCAGAACTGGGCAATCTCTTCCTCATCACCGGGCTCTTGCGCACCGAATTGATTGCAGGGGAAACCTAAGACTGCGAGTCCCTTGTTTTTGTACTTTTCGTGCAAAGCCTGCAATTGTTCGTATTGAGGCGTCGCGCCACACTCGCTGGCGGTGTTGACGATCATCAGAACTTTGCCTTGGTACTGCTTCAAATCGACGGTCTTGCCAGTCAACGACTTCATCTTGTGCTTTAACACTTTGGGGACCTTTCCTTTAGCCTTCTTTCCGCCCTTGCCTTTGGATTCCTTGTCGGCGAATGCCTGAGTAGCCAAACCGGCCACCAGCATGATGGCTACAAAGTTGCAAATCAATCGTCGCATTTTCTTTCCTTCTAAATTGGTTCTTGCGAAAGCCGAGGTGTTGCTCGGCCAGCTTGTCGATCCGGCATTGGTAACAGAACACGATGGTGATGGCAAGTTGCCGACACTTTGGCCTCTCGCTTGCGAACTCAATCATCGATTAACGCCAAACGCCCGAGGTATCCCCCTCCTGAAAACAGAATCATGTTGCCGATAGGCAACGGCAACCTAGGTTTGTGTGCCATTTGTTGGGATTTGTTGGGAAATGGAAACATCTCATTCCTGTAGCAAGGAACACACGCCGTGATTCAGTCCCCTCTTCGAGGTCTCGTCGTCGAATCGAATCCGATCGACCTTGATCTGATCGAAATTGCACTCACCGAGGATAAGTCGGATTTCCGTGTCTTTCACGCGGAAACGCTGTACTCAGCCACCGCGATCCTAGAGTCCTGGGATTGCGACTTTGTGCTGGTATCAGTCGACTCATCCACGGAACTTCAAGCACTCAAGTCGTTCGTCCAAGCGGCACAACGGCAAGCAGTTATCGCATTAGTCTCGTCAAAGGATGCGGAACGCGACACCGACTTGCTGAGCATCGGTGTCCAAGATGTTCTCGAAAAGGTAACCATCGACAACCCGAATCTTCTTGTCGAAGAGATTAGCCGTTCGATTCAGCGTTCGATCGTTCGTCAGCAATTCGTCGACGCCTCACAAATCAAATTGCGAAAGGAAAAGCGTCGCACTCGACGCTTGCGCCGAAAGTGCCGCCGATTGCAACGAATGCACAAAACGGCACATCGTTTTGTTGACGATGTTTCCCACGAATTCCGCACACCCTTGTCAGTGATCAAAGAATACTCATCCCTTCTCAACGAAGGCATGTTGGGCGAGTTGAATGCTGATCAACGCGAATTCGTTGCCATCATCGGTGATCGCGCGGATGACCTGAATGCGATGGTCAGCGATATGCTGGACGTCAGTCGCCTAGAGTCCGGTGTGCTTGGACTCTCGCGTTCAAATACGACCTTGCAAGAGGTTGTCGATCGAGTCTGGCCAGTCTTGCTGCAAAAGGCCGAGGTGCGCGGCGTTCGGATTGCACAACAATTCGACGACAACTTGCCAACGCTCTACTGCGACCCAGAAAAGATTGGCCGCGTGATCACGAATCTCGCCGTCAACGCAATCAAATTCAGTCGTGATCCCGGACGAGTTCGCCTTTGGGCTCGACGTGATTCGGACGATGATATCCGAATCGGAATCACGGATAACGGACCGGGCATCGACCAAGACCAACAGTTGTACTTGTTCGAGCGTTTTCAACAACTCGGCACTGGAATCCAATGCGACATCAAAGGCTTAGGCTTAGGCCTGAGCATCGCGAATGAACTGGTTGACTTGAACTTCGGACGAATCAGCATCGAGAGCACTGCGAACGAGGGCAGCACGTTCTCGTTCACTGTGCCGCTGGCCAACGAAGAAGTCGTGACTCGCCGCCACTTGAAGCGTCTGCGACGCGTCCGTCCTAAGTGTCAGACCATTACGCTGATCTTGATGGCGACCGACGAAGCTCACGACGAGTCGACTTATGATGAGCTGCATCAGTTCATCCAGCGACAGTTGCGAGGCGACGACTTGCTATTCCGTTTCCGTGAAGACTACTGGCTGTTTGTTTTGCCCATGAGCGAATCCGAGTCGACAGCCTTTGTTGCTGACCTTGATTCTCGAATGGACGATGCGAATCGAAATCGGCTAGAAGGCAAATTGCCGTTCTTGCAAGCCACCAATATCGGTAGCTGGGCCATTGATGGCAACGACGACTCGATCGCAAATTGTGTTGCCTGACGTTGGTCACGTTCAAGAGCGCGGCCAACAACGGCCTTCGAGTCTTTCTTGACGAACAAATGGTGCAGGGCGAAACAGCCGTCGGTTTGAAACTTCAAATCGTCGGTTAATGGAGACCGCCCTTGGGAAAATGAACTGGCAACTCTGTGACATTTGGGACTGTGCGACCACCGGGGTCACGATAATGTCGGATAAACGACGAATCTTGCTGATCGATGATGACCACGATGCTCTAACCGGACTCGGTTCGTTTACGAGCTGCTGGCTACGATACCGTGGAAGCCCAAGATGGCCGCAAAGGTGTCGAAACGGCAGTCGAAAACCCTCCGGATGCGATCCTTCTTGACGTGCGAATGCCGCAGGTCGATGGACTAGAGACGATCGCAATGCTCCGTGAACACGACGAGACGAAAGACATTCCCGTCGTGATGCTATCGAGTAGTGCGCATGACCAAAAGAGAGCTTTAGATGCTGGTGCGAAGTACTTCTTGACGAAACCTTAGATTGGCAAGAAAGTCATCGCAGCTCTCGGCAGTGCAATTACTCACCGAGCAAGACCGGTAAGTAAATGTGACTTATGAGTGAAAAGCAAATCATCATTGCCGACGACGAACGAGCACTAACGACTGTTTTCGCAATGCGATGTAAGCAGCTCGGTGCTCGCGTAAAGACGTATGCAAACGGTCGACGTGCACACGAAATGATCAAGGAATCGAAACCAAACTTGGTCATTCTGGATATCGATATGCCAGGAGAAGATGGCTTGTCGATTTGCCAAGGGATGAAAGCGTCGAGTGACCCTGCAGTTTCCCAGATTCCAGTGCTCATCGTCTCTGGACGCAACGATGAGCGGACAATTCAACGGTGCCAACAACTTGATGCCACCTACTGCCAAAAGTCGAGTAACATCTGGAGTCACATCAAGCCTTTCATACTTGATACGCTCCAGCTTGAAGAACCAAAGCGGGAAGTCATCGGCAGAGCGCAGCGTAGCAAGCCAGCGATATCAATGCTTGGCAAGGTTTTGTGCATCGACGACGACCTGGCAATCACGAGAGCGATTCAGCTTCGCCTAAGGCAATACGGCATCGTTAGCCCACACAAAAACGAAAAAACCCGCCATAACAAGTCATGGCGGGTCCGGATTCGCGGGAATCCGCTTCGTTTTTGAGTTGGCCCGTTGTGAGCGTCTATCGAACGCGACACTTGAAGCTGATCTCTCCTGTCGTGTGGCCCGGCAATGGTCCGTCCAATTCGAAGATCAAGACAAGGCTACCCTCTTCGTTGTCTTGAGTCGTGATTCGACCCGGCCGATCTGAACCAGCACTGTCCTCGATGTACTCCAGTCGCGGTGTCAAGTTGTCGACGATGCGGATGTTGTTCAAGTCCAAATCACCCGTGTTCGCGTAAACAATGGTAAAGGTGATTTCGTCACCCTGCTTGGCAATCTTCTTGTCCGCCAGCTTCAAGATTCGCAAGTTGCCTTTGGACTTGTGATCGACTTCGAGGCCAACAAATTGAGCCGCCGTTGATGACGAGTAACTCTCGCCCAGAGATTCGTTCACCGCCGTGATGACCGTTCGTTGATCACCCGACCATGCGTAAGCGGCTTCGATACCCAAATTCAAGCTTGCTTCGTCCGCTTGCTTGAACGAGCCACGCTTCTGGGTGCCGACATCTTCGTAAGCATTCAACAGCTTTGTGCGACTACCCAAGTGGACAGTTGCGTCAACAGTGCTACCAACCATTTTCGCATCGACGCCGCTGACTCGAGACCGAACGCGAATGCCTTTGCCACCTTCACGTTGGATGTGAAGTGTAGAGGCTACGCGACTGCTGACGCCCGAGTTGACCGCGCGGTCTTGCGTCGAGGCCAGTTTATCAATCGAGTGGCTGCCTGTTGGCAAGCTGACAGTTCGCAACGAACCAAATCGTGGAGCATAAATGGCGACACGATTGGTGGACCTTGTGAAGCGTTTGCCTTCGTCATCCTGGAACTCGACAACGGTGTCTTCGGTGTCCAATCCCTGGCGATTGTAGAGTCCGTAACGGACGGGATTGTCGCGATCACCGCCATCAAAAATGTATTCGTCGGGGTAAAGGTCCGAGTTTGTCGGTCCAAGGTCGTCGTACGGATTCTTGTCCTGGAAGGCCACGCGTTGGAACTTGGAATCGTCTAGCTCAACACGCGGCTCGGCTGGAGAAAACACGGCCGTACGAGTTGCTGGAGGCACTGGTGCCACCTTTGAAATACGAACGACGTCATTCGCGCTGGCTGGTTGCACCATCGACTTCGGAGCTTGTGCGGTGATCACACGCTGCGGAGGCGGCGCGGGCAAGTCGGACTTGGACGCTCCCTGC
The DNA here is from genome assembly GCA_002722955.1 of Planctomycetaceae bacterium. Classification (GTDB taxonomy): domain Bacteria; phylum Planctomycetota; class Planctomycetia; order Planctomycetales; family Planctomycetaceae. Next base: position 27,060 of record PBMZ01000095.1, read on the forward strand.
CTCAATGCAGTGCAAGAGCACATGCTGATGGATACCAGAGCAGCAATGATCAGACTGGAAGCTTGTCGTGTTCGAATCAACATGCGAAGAACTCGCAATCAACGGATGGTATGCACGGTGAGCGGAGTCGCTCGTGAGACAGGACGCCCTGACAATGAGGACACATTGACGCGGCGCGAAGAAGAAGAGGTGCGTGGAATTCGCGAAACAGGAATCGTTGGACGAGTTTGTCGTTTTGAAACCGTGGAAGCTTTCTGAGGGATTTCCACACGCGGCATGCTTCCAAAGAAGTCTCGATCGCCGCCAATGATAGACGGCGAGCGACTACCAAGTCGCATGATCAACAGTGGGCGTCCGACGATATCCGCTTGCTTCAGCAAGTTGTCTGCTGGCATCAGCGTCCGAATTTCGTCAGGACTTTGAGCGTCCGTCGGAGCGGCAAGTTCTGGCTGCTCCAAATACACCACCCGAGTCACCAGTCGACCGGTGATGGCCAGCTCGAGTTCCTCGATCGTGATGAACAGTGGAATTGGAAATTGATACTTTTGCCCAGCAGGCGGATGCAAGCGATCAATGATCTCGATGGAAGGATACAGCTCGACACCAGGAAACTCGGGCATGTTGCTGATCTTGAAACGGTAAGATTGCCCGACCATCAAACCAGCGCTCTCGCCAGAATTGACGCTTGCTGTTCGGTTGACGTCGCCTTGAAAGAAAGTGACCGTGCCGGTCGAGGGCAACTGAACTTTAACAGGCTGATAATAAGTCGGCTGGTTTCGGCCCAGTCGCCTTGCCCACAACGCGGCCATTCCTGGCGGTTGATTTTGGCTGAGCGGCTCGTACGCAGAATTCGTCGGTGGAATCTGAGCGTCGGCTTGATTGCAGAGACTCAGCGACCAGAAGACAAACAATGCTGAGAACAAACCGATGCGTGATCGATGAAATCTCAAGTTTTCGATCCGCATTTTGGTAGTCCTTTGATTTAGCTGTTAGCAATTAGTTTTTAGCTCTTAGCGTTTCGCGATCGACATCGCTGCTGATCGCTAATGCTAAACGCTAACCGCTTACGACTACTTCTTCGGAAATGCGAACTTCGGATAAGAGACAGCACCAGGCGAGTACGTCGGATGAATCTCTTCGTATTCGACGTGGTTAACAGCCGGTGGCATGCGAATTCCGGGCGACTGCTTGACGTCGATCAAGAAGTGTTCGACCGGCTTCGGAATGTCCTGCACCGTATTGTTCCGAATCGTGTGAGACTGCAGGCTAGCTGGTCCACCAAGTGGCAAGTGAGGCGGGCCAGGCAATCCGATCGGAGTCGAGGTCATCGGCATTCCCCATTGAGGACCGCCCATTCCCGAAATTGGGTTGTAAGGAGGCTGGCCGATACCCAGTCCAGCACTCATCATCATCGGACCGGG
>PBMZ01000096.1 GCA_002722955.1 Planctomycetaceae bacterium
GCAAACAGTCGGCCGAGCTGCGCAATCTCAGCAAGCCGCACGTCGCGGTTGACTCTCAACGCAGTTGGCAACATCACCGCACACGCCAATCCATGTGGCACATTGAGGTGGACTCCCAGCGCTGGCGCGACTCCGTGAGCAAAACCCAAACCCGAGTTGGCCACCGCCATCCCCGACAAGAGCGCCGCGTGAGCCATCCGCTCGCGAGCCTCTCGTTGCGTTCCCTCTTCCACGGCAGCAGCGATCGCTGGTATTGCCAGTTCCAATCCATGAGCGCAAAGGGCCTGTGGTATTGGCTTCGCTCTGGCAGAGATGTAGCTTTCGATCAGTTGAGTGATCGCGTCCATGCCCGTGTAAGCCGTTGTTGATGGTGGCATCGACGCGCCTAACTCAGGATCGACCAGAACGATCTTGGGCACCATTAAGTTCGAACGCAGGCTCTTCTTGAACGGCGGATCAAAGTTCGAGATCACCGCGTTCTTTGTCGCCTCGGTACCAGTGCCAGCGGTCGTTGGAATGGCCAAAAGTGGAAGTGGAGCCGCGGCAACTTTCAGCCCGCGACCGACGCCCTCTAAGTAGTCTTGGACGGAATCGCCGTCGGAATTCGTGAGCATCGCCGAACATGCTTTCGCCAAATCAATGGCGGATCCACCACCGACTGCGATCAAGACGTCGTTGGCGGTCGCTTCAAGTTGCTGCAGTTCGGCGACCGCACTGTCAACATCAGCAACAATCGGCTCGTGAGTGATCGTGGCGACGTGTTGACAGTCAACGCCAGCTTGATGGCACGCGTTGATGACGGCCGCTAATTCGCCGTTGGCTTCCAGTGTTCTCGACCCGGAAATCAAGAAAGCTCGCTGACCCAAATCACGCGCCAACTCGCCCACCTCAACCCGGCGTCCCCAGCCAAATACAATCCGTTGCGGGGCAAAGAAGTCGTATTGCATCGATTCGGTCGTCATTGATAGGTGGTTAGGTGATAGGGGTTAGGCTGTAGATGAGGTGGAGTTTAATGATCTCACGCGTGGATCGATAGCTGGTGTTCAAGATTCGCTGTTCGTGACGGCACGCCGCGCTTTATTCATTCAGGGAGCAGCATTCGACCGATACTCCCGATGCCCCCAAACCTCGGCCTGAAGCCTTACCTCTGCAGCCAAATCTTGCTCGAGAACTCCAAAGACATTCGGCACTTCTTCATTTCACTGTCGTGCATGCTGATTGGTTTCGGCCTGCTGACCGTGCATAGCGCTAGCATTACGTCTTGGCCGACGGAGTACGAGCAGATCTACTTGATGCGACACGCTCGCTTTCTTGGGCTCGGTGTCATTGCCGCCATCATCTGCGGATGTTTGCCATCCAAATTCTGGTTCAAGGCAAGTCCCTATCTGTTTGCCGGAACGATCGCGTTGTTGGTGGCCGTCTTGATTCCGGGTTTAGGTCACGAGGTCAACGGAGCTCGACGATGGATTCGCCAAGGTCCCATTTCGATGCAGCCGTCGGAGCTGGCCAAGATCACCTTGCCGTTGCTTTTGTGTGCGTTGATCACCCGGCGGCGAGATGTCTTGAATCGCTGGTTTGCGGGAACGATCCCGTTACTCATCCCAGTCGGACTGGCCATGGGCATCGTTGTGATTGAACCCGACTTGGGAACAGCTTTGTTCTTAGGAATCGGTTCCACAGTTGCGCTGTTCCTGGGAGGCTGGCCCCTGAGAAACTTTGTGCTGGGGGCAAGCACGGCCGTGCCAGCGTTTGGCTACCTAATTGCATTGAGGCCCTATCAGCTGAAACGGATCACCGATCTCGTCGCGACTTGGATCGACTTCAATCAAGCACACCCACAGGTCAAGAACTCGCTGCGAGCCTTCGGCGCGGGTGGACCGACAGGAACGGGTCTTGGCAAGGGTTGGCAAAAGTTTGGCTACTTGCCAGAAGCAAACACCGACTTCGTCTTCGCGGTTGTTGGCGAGGAACTTGGATTGCTGGGGACTCTATCAGTGATCGGTCTTTGGTTGGGTTGGTTCATTGTTGGCTTGAAGATGTTCCATCATCACAAACGTAGTTCGTTCGAGTACATCGCTGGTGTCACACTGCTGACGCAAATCTCGTTGCAAGCCGCTTTGAACATTGCCGTCGTGACCGCGATGGCGCCAACGACGGGAATCCCTCACCCGCTGATTAGCTACGGCGGTAGCAGCCTGGTAGTGAGCATCGTTACTCTGGGGATCATCGTGAGCCTCTCGAAACAGGATCAGCCACTTCAGACCGCTGTGAGCTAGTGGACCTGGCTCTTCAAATTCGCCAGAATCCGTCGAGACATTGCCCTAACGCATCTCTTGCAACGACGGACTCACAGTATGTTATCTCCCGTTCAAAGCCTGACCTACACGATCGTTCTGTGCGACGACATCGACCGCATGAAGGCCTTTTACCAAGACCTGTTTTCATTCGAGGTCGATTCCGAGACAGACGAGAGCTTGGCTCTTCGCGCTGGCACTGTGTTGCTTGGCCTTCGCAAACGGACGCGACACTATGATGGCCGAAGTGGCGGCAAGGAGTTCCCCGGAGTGCAGCTGGCCTTCTTCGTCTCTCCCGAAGAAGTCGAAGCTTGCCATCAGATACTCTTGTCGAAAGGCGTCGAGATCCTCGATCCCCCCGCTGATCAGCCACGCGGCCACCGGACTTGCTACTTCTCCGATCCCGAGGGTAACGTGCTTGAGGTATATGCCGAGATCTAAACGCTTCCTTTATTGATCAAGTTCCAGGTCAATCCATGCACGCAATCGTCTGCCATGAACACGGCGAGCCCGACGTGATGCAATACGTCGAGATACCGCAGCCAGTACCAAGCGCAGGAGAAGTATTAATTCAGGCCGAGGCCATTGGCGTCAACTATGTCGACACGATGCGCCGTAGTGGCCGACATCCTGCAGCGCCGAAGACACCATTTACTCCTGGTATCGAAGTTTGCGGCCGAGTCGCCCAGGTAGGCGAAGGCGTGCAGCAGTTTCAAACAGGCGATCGAGTAATCGGTCGCTGCGTCACTCATGGTTCATACGCAGAATACGTTGCCGTTGAAGAGCGATTCACGGTTGCTTGCCCCGAAGGCACGTCGTCCGAGCAAGGTGCCGCCTTGTTCGTGACCGGGCAAACAGCTTTTCACGCGTTGGTGACAATGGGAGGCATTGCTGCTGACGAGAATGTCTTGATCACGGCAGCGGCAGGTGGCGTGGGAAGCTGTGCCGTGCAAGTGGCCAAGCGACTCGGTGCCAACGTCATCGCCGCAGCGGGATCTCCCGCGAAGTGTGAGCTTGCCAAGAACATTGGAGCAGACTTTGTCGTCGACTACAGTCAATCAGACTGGCCGCAAACGGTTCTCGATCTAACGGACGGAAAAGGCGCAGCACTGATCATCGAATCGGTTGGTGGTGCAGTGGCCAAGAGTTGCATTCGCTGCTGGTCCCCCGGCGGCCGCCTTGTGATTTACGGCAAGGCAAGCGGTGAGCCAGCGACAGTTTCTGGCGATGATCTACTGTTCGGAAACCGGCGAGTCTATGGTCTTGCTGTGGGAACGGTGATCGAAGACGAGTCGCTGATGCGTGCGGCCATGGATCAACTGCTTGAGTGGCTCGGCCAAGATCAATTGAAGTTACCGATCGGCAAGGTCTACGCATTGCATGAAGCGGCGCAAGCTCACATCGATCTAGAAAGTCGCCAGACGACCGGCAAGCTCGTACTGAAGCCAGCGGGCTAAACGGACAGTTAACGCGAGCAAAGTAACCCAACGCGTGAGCAAGGGACGCTGACACGTGTTCGCAATCTATACGCATTGTTACCGACTACGCGTCAGTGTCCTCGCTTCGCGTTACCATTGTTATTGCGTCAACATACGAACAACACGAAAGCCCGTGATGTAAATGGGGCGATAACCGTGTTGGTTGTAGCTCAAGCGGTTGGCTGATCGCATCAAGTCCGCAGGGTCGGAAAATCCGCCGCCGCGCCATACACGCACTCGGCCCTTCTTAGGTCCTTTCGGATCGGTAACCTGATCGGTGTCGCGTGGATACGGACCAAACCAATCATGGCACCATTCCCAGACGTTGCCATGCATGTCGTACAAAGCCCACGCATTGGGCAACTTCTGGCCGACCGTGTGAGCATACTGTTCGCCCTCGGCGTAGGCATTGCCCTTGAACCAAGCGTACTCGCCGATTTGATCGCGGTCGTCACCGAAGCTGAAAGCGGTGGTTGTGCCGGCTCGACAAGCGTATTCCCACTCGGATTCCGTCGGCAAGCGATACTCGACGCCTTCCTTTTCCGTCAGCTTCTTGCAGAATTCGACGGCGTCTTTCCACTCGATATAGTTGGCGGCAACGTTCGGGCCTTCTTCAACCAACGGCTGATCTTTCCAAGGGGAAGCCCCCATCACAGTCGCGAAATTGTTCCTGAGTGATCTCGCAAGACGACAAGTAAAACGGCGTTGTGATTTGAACGCGGTGAGCTGGTCGGTCTGAGTTGCCGCGACCGCCTCGTTTCTTGTTTTTGTCTTTCGGCGTACCCATCTGGAATTCACCAGCGGGAATCGGCACGAAGATTATGCCAACGCTGTCAGCAATCGGCTCGGCAATCGCCAGTTGTTCCGCCGCCATGTTGGCCTTGACGCTGGACAAATCCGGCGCGGATCCGCAGCCGGTAACTGCCGTGAGCAACAAGATAACAAGCAGGGCTCGCATGAATCTCAGTCCGTGAATCTGATCAGAAGTTGCTGACTTCTTCGTTGCCAGCGCGAGTATGAAGGGATTGCCAAACACCGCGGTTTTGACCGCATGTGTTCGAAGCAAAATTGGTATCGATACTGTTATTGATGAATCGGACTGCCCCATCCATAATCGACACATTAACACAACCTTCGTGAGTGCTGCGTGGCGCCATCTGCCCTGTCGAACCTGTGTCAAAACATCCCATGCGTTCCGAGCTGATGCCAGCTGAACCTGAGACCAAACAGTTTTCCATGTCGTCTGAGTTGACACCGGGATCGTTGGGCCTGCCCGCATCATTGAAACAAAGCCGACGTGCCTGAACCCAATCCTGGCATTGCCCACGAGCCTCTCAAATCGTTTTGATTCAATCCCGTTCGTAGTTCATCAACGGCGATCGTGTTCGCCGCGCCGTCGGCCACATGACCAAATCGAACGACATAGTTTGGCCCACCAATGCCGCCCAGAGCGCTCGGAACGCCTGTGTTGCCATTCAATGAATTATGAGCACACGGCGAGACATTCATCCCATAATTGCCACGTGCCCAGCCGCCACCAGCGTACGAACAAGGAGGTCCTGAGTTTGCGGGATCCGTCGGGCACATGAAGCCGGCAATCTTCGTGGAACGCCCTGGATTCTGATTGGCGGGGATATCTAAATCCCATTTGTCATAGATCGCGTTCTGATCGACGTACGGAAGCAGGAAGACAAGCCAATTCGCACCCTTGTCGGCATCGGCGATTCGCTGTGGGTTGCCAGTTCGCGAAATGATGAACGGCGGAAACCAGTTGTGGGTCTCGTGATAGTTATTCAAAGCCAGGCCGATTTGTTTCAGATTGTTACGACACTGAGTTCTCCGCGCTGCCTCGCGAGCCGCTTGAACGGCCGGCAAGAGCAGCGCAATCAACACGGCAATAATGGCGATAACGACAAGCAATTCAATCAGCGTAAAACCGCGGGCGCGTTGCCGGATTTGCAACTGGCGAGCAGTCAGTCTCATGTCAAAAGACCTATTGGTGGGAACGGCAGGAAGGTGAGAGGCTGGGGGCTGGCGAGGAACTCAATGATAACGAATAGCAGGAAGCTCCGCGTCTCTAATTCTACGAAAAGCGGTATGGTCTCCCTCGGTTAGGGCGAGAGATGTGTCTCAGTCGATCGCTTTCTAAGAGGGAGTGCGAGACCCAAGTGTCCCAAGCTGATGACAGCCAAGCGCATCATCTTGAAATGTCGTGAGGGGGGTTCACTCTCCTAATATCTAAACCACAAAAATCATCGGATCGTGGACACGGAATCTACGCACTTCATTCAGTTATCGCGGCCGTATCGAGCACGGTGACCTTCGTGCCTGCCTGGTGAGCTTCTTCTGCAACCCTGGCTAATGCACCAATTCCTCCATCAAAGATCGACCCTCGATCAAAAGCAGATTCTTGTTCAGAACACGTGCGTTGCCATTTTCGGCTGAAGGGAAGAATTCAGAAACTTCACCAGACGGCCAACGAACAATGACTTGGTCAAGCTTCGTGACCTTGCCCAGTCCGAAAATCAGTTGCCGTTGGTTCGAAGCCGAGAAACCGTCGCCGGATTTCATTTGCTGCGTCCAAGAAGAGTCACCAGCGGTGATTGTGACTCTTGCACCGATGGCATCTCGGTTCGATTTCACTCCAAGCAGCCGAATGGCGACATAGTTGCCGTGCTGTCGGCTACGATTTTCGAGCAACGCAAATGGCGCGTCGACGTGAGTCATCCCGGCGTCCGGCAAACCGTCGCGATTCCAATCTAGGGTTGTTACGGAACGGGCCAGCGCGCGTCTTGACCAATACGTTCCTTCTGTTGGCTCTCGTTCGACGAAGCCGGCGGCGTTTCGAAAGTATTGGCTACGCATCCGATCCTCATCCCGCTGCGCTTCCAAGTGCCCGTTGGCAACGATCAAATCTTGGAACCCATCCAACTCGCCATCCAAGAACTGCGCTCCCCAACCCATCATGTGATAACCGGGTGCCTGTAGTCTTCGCCGGCGTGCAATATCTTCGTATGTTCCCTCTTCGGATCGAGCGAATAAGTTGTTGGCCTCGACGACAAAGTTCGTTACGAACAGGTCCAACACACCATTGCCCGTGCAATCGGCGGCAGCGATGCCCATGCATGACTGAGCTTGCCCCAGCTCGCCGACGGCCAAGCCGCTCAACATTCCGATTTCGTTCAGTTTCGGAGTTGGCTCGAACGGAGATGCATTGTTCTCGAACAGAAAGTTTGCGGTCGTATCGTTGGCGATGAACAGTTCTAGCTGACCATCGTTATCAAAGTCGGCGGCAACGATCCCCATGCCCTTGCCATCTCTAACTTTGATGCCGGCTGCTTCGGTGACTTCCGTGAAACTGCCATCACCATTGTTTTGATACAAGCGATCTTGGGCTGCTGGGAACATTGTCGGTTTGCATTGAATGGCAACGTTGCCTTCGATGAAGCAATCCCTTTCATAAACGTTGCCCGCCAAATAATTGACGACGTACAAGTCCAGCAGGGAATCACCGTTGAGATCCGCAAAGCAGGCGGCAATGGACCATTCGTCGGCGACTGGTGATTTTGGCAATGAGACCTCGCTGAACGTTCCATCCCCGTTGTTTTGGTACAAGCGGTTCGTTCCGATGTTTGTCACGAATAAATCAGGCCAGCCATCGTTGTTGTAGTCACCAACCGTGGCGCCTTGGCTATAAAGCCGATCACCTAAGTCGGTCGCCTCCGTAACATCCTCAAACCCCTCACCGCCCAAATTGCGAAACAGCCGGTCTTGATGAGGCGAGTCTCCCTCGAGCAGCGGGCGTTGGCGGCCTTGGGTTAAGTAGATGTCCGGCCAATGGTCACCGTCGTAATCCAACACGGCAATACCGCCGCCGCTGAACTCATACATGCCAGCGCGTCCTGAAGCGGGCTCATGTCCGTTGACGTATTGAAACTTGATGCCAACGTCTTCAGCGACGTCCTCGAACACAGCGGTTGGGAAGTTCGCACTGGGGCGATCACCGGCTGAGTCGTCGGTATCCTTGTCGATGATCGACTTCCAGCCCTCGGTCAAATGCTTCGAGAGATCCACAAGCGACGAAAGATCATGATCGGGCAATGTCAGCGGCGCATCGTCCGCTAGCTCGCCCTTTAATCGCTGGGCAATCTTTGGTGGCCAGGCCAAGTCTCGATTTTGGTTCAATGCAGCGGCACACCAAGCGATCGCTTCCCAATGGCGTCCGAGTGCAACAGCGTGTTGAACGAACTTCTGGATTTCGGACTCGGGCGGAAATCCACCTTGGCCATCTCCGTACTGCACCAGCTCTTCGTACTTTGCCAGCAATTGAAAACGCTCTTGAAACTTCTCACCCGCAGAGGGTTCTGTAAGCGTCGGCAATAGCTGTGCCAACAAGTAATGCGCTCCCTTATCATTCGGGTCACGTTTGAGACACTCGACCGAACATGCCGCGGCCAGCGCGCCGTGTCCGTTTTGCTGAAAGAACAACGCTCGCAACGACCAAACTCGAGGATGCGTGTCGATGCCGTCCGGCAACTGACGGTGCCAACGACGAAACTCGGCTTGCTTGTCTTGATCCAACAGGACGGCTCCCAGTTGGACTTGAGCTTCCCAATGGTCATAGCTGTCGGCAACGATCGCGGCCAACTGCTTTTCAGCATCCTCAAAGCGATCTTGTTGAGTCATCAGATCGCGAGCGGCCATCAGCCGAGTTGCGTTGCTATCAGGATGACTCGATTTCAACTTCTCCAGAAAGTCGCCATCAATGGCGTCAAACCAGAACCGTGATGTCGCTGCCAACGGAAAGAGAAACTCCGAGACCTCAAAGTTGCGATTCGTGACCAAGCGACGAAAGGGTTCACGCAATTCCCAATAGCGGCCCTGAAGTCGCAACAGCCGAGCCAACTCAAGATTCGCAGGGTCCGAGTTTGGATTCCGTTCGAGCAACAGCTTCAGTTGCTCTTCGGATTCATCTAGGCGGCCTGCTCCTTGTAAGAACATGGCGACCTGCAATTGCGTTTCGTCATCACGTTTGTCGTTTGGTACGCGATGGTAGTGCTTGAGCGCCTCGTCAATTTGACCTTGCCGCATTCGGGAAAAGGCCATCATGTGCAAAGCATCGGGATCCTCGGGAGAGTCCTCGAGGAGTTCGCTAGCGATGTCTGCAGCTTGTGCAAAGTCGTTTTCCAGAATCGCTTGATTCCAAGCTTTCACCAGTTCGCCGCGGTCCTGAGATCGCTTGACGAATAGAAAAAATCCAATCACCGCCAACAGCAAACACGCAACAACAAGGCGTACCAAGATGCTTTTGGTGCTGGATTTGGAAGTCGTGCTCATTCGGAATCTATTGGCAGCGAGGGAAATTCATTCAGATGCGGATCCAGTTTATTCTGGACGATCATTATAGATCGATACGACAATTCCCTCAAAAGTGATTGAGAATGCTCGCACAGTTGGCCAGCCGATGCTCTCAAGCCGTCAGACTCTCAAGCACGCGCGCGAAAGCACCATACGCACCGTCGCCAAATAGCACGAAACGAACAACGGATGGCTTCTTCTTTTCAATCAAGAACTCGCGAGCGACGCTTAAGGATTGCTCGGCTGCCAAGTCCATCGGGTAACCGTAAACGCCCGTACTCAACGCGGGAAACGCGATACTTTTGCAGCCGTTCTGCACGGCGAGTTCCAAGCAAGTGCGATACGCCGAGGCCAACATCTCGCTCTCGCCCTTTGTGCCACCATGCCAAACGGGACCAACGGCGTGAAGGACGTACTTTGCTGATAGGTTGCCGGCCGTTGAGGGAACGGCGCTGCCGGTGGGACAACCGTTGGGATACAAACTGTCGGTCTCGGCCATGATGCTTGGACCGCCGACTCGATGAATCGCGCCGTCAACGCCACTGCCACCCATCAAGGCTGAATTGGCTGCGTTGACGATGGCATCGACTTCTTGCTGTGTGATGTCACCCTGAACAAGCTCGATGCGACAGTCTCCGAACTGGACGATCATCTGTTCTTCTCCGGAGCGTGTTATCGCTTGCGGGCCTTGAACGGATAAAGCTTCGACGGCGTATGCGCCCCATCAAGCATGGCTTTAGCTTTCTTCAAGACATCAGGGTTCTCGGCCGAGACGTCTTTCGCCTCGGTCAGGTCTGTCGATAAATCGTACAGCTCGAATTTCCCTTGGTGGAATCGGACAGCTTTCCACTTCCCAAACCGCACCGCTTGCGAAGTGCCTCGCTCATGGAATTCCCAATACAGGTATTCGTGTTGCTGCTGAGACTCCTTGCCCAACAACGTCGGCGCGAACGAGACTCCATCCAGCTTTGCGGGGACCTTGGCCGTTGCCAGTTCCGCAAACGTCGGAAAGAAGTCCCAAGACGCACTGATGTGATCCGTCTCGGTTGCCGGTTTGATCGTACCTGGCCACCAAGCAATCAACGGCACGCGGATTCCGCCTTCGTAAAGGTCACGCTTGTAGCCTCTTAACGGGCCGGAACTGCGGAAGAACTCGGGGTTCGCGCCGCCTTCCTTGTGTGGACCGTTGTCGCTGGTAAATAGCACTAGTGTGTTATTGGTGATCTTCAAGGTGGTTAGTAGATCAAGAATCCGTCCGACAGTTTGATCCAGCCGAGTGATCATGGCCGCGTGGTTCTTCTGAGGTTCCGGCCAGTCGGTATCTTTATATGGCGCGGCGTCCGGAACTTCCATCCCCTTCTCACGAGCCTCGTTGTTAGCGTGCGGAATTGTGAAAGGGAGATACAGAAAGAATCGCTCGTCCTTATTGGCCTTGATAAACTCAACGGCGCGATCGGCAAACAGGTCGTGCGAGTAAACCGACCGCTTGAAAGCAACACCGCCGCGACCGATGACTTCGACCAAGTTGCCCATGATCGACATCTTCGACTCGCCATCCCAGAGGAAGTCGGGGTAGTAATTGTGAGCATGCCACATATCCAGGTAACCGAAGAATTGCTCGAAGCCATTTCGTTCGGGGTCGCCCGGTGGTGGCGGATGGCCGACGCCCCACTTGCCAAAGGCGGCCGTTTTGTAACCTTTGCCTTTGAGTAGTTCGGCGACCGTGGTTTCTTCGGACGGCAACAATACCTCGCTGTTACCTCGAATCGCCACATGTCCGGTGTGCTTTCCGGTCAAAAGACAACACCTCGACGGCGCGCAGACCGTGCTGCCGGCGTAGTGGTTCGTAAACCGCAACCCAGCGCGAGCCATTCGATCGATATTGGGAGTGCGAATCGATTCTTGTCCGTAGCAACCTAAATCGCCGTAACCCAAGTCATCGGCAAGAATTAGGATGATGTTCGGACCGTCTGACTGCGTTTCCTGAGCGGAAACCTCAAAATTGAGCAGAAGCAGCAGCGCGAAGCCAATCACGCTGAATGCATATCGCCAATGCTGAGGTTGAACGGCCATTCTCGGCAACTCCGTGGGTGTCTCATCGAGGGTGTTTGCACAATCGCTGCCAAGTTGGAACGGTCCAGCATCACGGGACCGAGGCGTGCGATGGATTGAGTGACAAATACTCTAACAACTGACCAAAGCCGAGGAAACTTTTCCTGCGACTGTTCATCGGAAAACCGGCATTTTCCGCAGAATCGTGCATGTTTAGCTCATCGTACTAGTTGATCCAACCGATACTTTTTAACACGTGATCGTCCTCGATCTGCACGCGTGCAGTGCGCATTCAAGTTTACCGCTCATCAATCGCATAGAACCATGAAACAGTTTCAACTTACATAGCCACAGACTCTTGGCCTATTGTTTGCGTTGAGCGTCGCGGGTTCGACCGCTTGGGGTGACCGTTACAACCGCAGTCCGGGATTTCCCACTGCTCCCAATTATCGAAATGCTGCTCAGGGTTCGATGCCCAATGGGCGAATGGACGAGCCAACCTCATTGCCGCGACAGTCCACTTGGAAGCCAGGCATGGCGCCTTCATCACGTGATACTCAACCGACGCGGGCTATCATTCCTTTCTTGCGTCCCAAAGCGGAACCCGAACCGACGCAAGACTCCGAACAAGACATTCAGCAAACGAATTATCAGCACGCTCCTCCCGCTCCATTGGGAACTCAGCCTAACTATAACAACATGGGGTTCGTCCACTCGAACACCGCCGCACGCGGTTATGGCAACGCATTGCCGCCGGGTCCGGCAGCCGGTGGTTGGAGTCCCCCTGCGAACGCTGGTGGTTTTGGACCGCCCGCGCAAGGTTACGGAGCCCCTGCACAATACGGTTACGGCGACCCCTCAGGTACATACGATCTATCGCCAGTCGATAGTGTGATTCAGCCGAACTGCATCGACGGCGATTGTTTCACTCCCGGGTGTGAATCTGGAGTTGTGGCGACATACGGTTGGGCGCGCGGAAGCGGTGGCCGTGAATACGGTGTCGCCGAAGATTGGTACTCACAAGTTGGCATCTTCGCGCCGCTATTCACGATTTCGCACAATGGGCATTTCTTTGTGCAAGGCCACGGGCTGATTGCTGAAGACGACGTTTATGGAACGAACATCGGTATCGGTTACCGGCAGCTGATGAGTCCTGTGATCATTGGAGTCAGCGGTTGGTACGACTTCGAGCGATCTCGCGAGCGGTCGTTTAACCAACTCGGGGCAAGCTTCGAGATCCTTACCCCAGATATCGACGTGCGAGTCAACGGGTACTTCCCTGTAGCCAACGACGAACGCTTTGTTGGCGTGTTGCCACATTTCGATAGGAACAACGTGATCATCGGTCACACGGAAAGCGTCCTGCAAGGCGTTGATGCCGAGATCAGTGTTCCCTTAACGACAACCGTTCGAACATCGGTCGGCTTTTATCACTACGAGAGTCCCGGTAATGACGTTGATGAAATCAACGGCATCCGCGGGGTGATCGATTGGTCTCCTGAGCCTCGAATTAACATTGGCCTTTTACTTGGTCATGACGACTTCTTCGATACGACCGCATTAGGATTCGTGACGGTTTACTTGTCACCGCAGCCACCCGTCGATCCCGCTCAATGTTTCGAGCAACGGGCTTCGGAACTGGTACGCCGCAAGACGCGACTCGCAATCGCTCACCGCAACACAGTTGCGAGAAGCTCACAAACCAATCAACCAATCGTGATTGCCCAGGTGAATTCCAATGCGCCCGCCGGTGGCGATGGCAGCTCAAACCAACCATTCAATTCGATTTCTCAAGCGGCCACCACTGTAGGGCCGAACGGAATCATCTTCGTCCGAGAGGGCACTTTCAACGAGAGCGTTGCCTTGCAAGATGGTCAGCGCTTACTTGGCGACGGTTTGGCTGATACCGCACCGCACCTGTTAAGTACGCAGCGGGGCGTTATCCAAATTCCAGACCAACGAACTCGCGCGGAAGTCCCGATTCCTCAACTGATTGCCACGGATCCCGCCGGAGCGATTCAACTGAATCAAAACGGTGTACCAGTCAACAACGTCGAAATCGCCGGTTTGTCAATCAGCAACATGGCAAGTCCCGCGATCGTCGGCTTCGCGAACGACGGCTTCTCAATCCACCACAATACAATTGGGCCGACGTCGGACTTTGGCGTCCTGTTGGTGAATGCATCTGGAACCGAGTTCAACAATCCCACAGCTCCCACAAGTCCAACGAATTTGGCATCAATCGCCGACAACATAATTCAAAACAACGGTCAAGCTGGCGTTGTGATCGCCAACGTCGATATTCCTGACGACGCCTTCATGGACACTGGCCTCGATCCCGAGTCCTTCAACATTTCGCTTGATCCACAAGGACCACTGGAAGTCACCATCAGTGGAAACGTCATTCAGGACAATGGCGATCCTCGGAATATTACTGGGGCAGCTACTCGAACAGATTTGGCGACCGCAATCGGAACGATCATTGTTGATACCGACAACGGCGTGGGCCCGAGAGACGATCGGTTCGGAGTCCAAATTGTTAACCTGACTAGTTCGCCAGTAACGGCAACATTGGACGACAACAGCCTGTTGAATAATGGTCTTGAACAAGCAACTTATTGGGGACTGGCGGTACAGCCGATTTGGACATTGAATCCAGTGGTGGTGTCGCGCTACTTGTTGGTGATGCTGCCAGTTTGACGGGAACGATTCAGAACTCGACGTTTTCACAAAACGCCGGAAACGACATTTTGGCTGCCATCGGTGACGAACTGCCCGAGGACCCGAACGGAACAATCAACGTGACGATTGCTGAAAATACTTTGGGCAACAATCGAACGGCTTCTACACTCAATGGCAACATAGCGACCGGCATCCGAACGATCGCAGATGCTGGTACGGCCAACTTTGTTGTCAGCAGCAATGTTCTAACTGGCGACTCAGCACTAACGAATAGCCAAGCGATCTTCTTGCGGTCACAGAAGTCGAACGCGACCTTGCTCATCAATAGCAACGGACTGAATCCGAATGGCGGTATTGGAAACGAAATCTCTGGCTGGATCGTTGGCGTGAATGTCACCGCCGAGAACGGTGGTAACGCGACAGTCGATGTATTTGAAGCCACTATCGACGCTAAGTGTGTCTTGAAGTTCCACTCGAGACAAGACGGCGTACTCAACTCATCGATTAACGACACAGTCATGATTGCCAACGTGCAACCAACGGAAACGTTCGATGCTATTTTTCTTGAGGGATTCAACAACGGCGTCTTGAACATCGACTTCAATAATTCGATCGCGGCGTTTTCGGATCCCGGTTTGATCTCTACAGAGGAACGGGAATTCATTTACGTCGAGGCGTCGGACTCATCGACGATCAACTTCTCAATTGACGAACTTACCGTATCCACAGCTATGAACGCGTTTGATGACTTTATTAGAGTTCAATCCACTCAATCATCGACGATTACGGGACAGATCAACAATTCTGTGCTCGGTGCGACTCGCGGAAATGCCTTGCACAGCGATTCGTTTGAAACTTCGCGAGTGACATTAAATGTCAGTCAAACAGGCTTCATTGGAAACCAAGGAAATGGATTGGATGTTGAAGCTGGCGCGAATTCGACGGTCATTGTCATTGCCGACTCGAACGACTTTCAGGCGCTTGGTGGAAATGCCATCCGTCTTGCCGCCGATTCGGAGACTCCAACCGAGGATTCCCGGCTTGATGTGACTCTAAGTAACAATAATGTGCTGACGACAAATCCGATCATCATCAATAGTGAATCGACGAATGGAATGTCGCAAGTCCTTGCCAACGTGATTGGCAACCAAAGCGTTTCGACGATCACATTGGACGTAGACTCGAACGGTGGCACGGCAACGTTGACTGGGTTTGACGACGGCAATAACACACCCACCCCGACAAATAACGGAACGACTTCGCCCACACTGCTGGATTTAGTATTCCCGTAAGGTCGAACATAATTTGTCGCGTGCGTTTCGAAGCAAGTTCGTCGCTTATCGAATGTCGGCGAAGTCATCGACAATCTTGTAATAGCTTTCGTAACGGGCGCTCGAAATCAGACCGTTGGCAACCGCCAGCTTGACGCCGCAGCCCGTCTCGTGAATATGTGAGCAGTCGGGGAACTTACACTTCGCCACAAACGGGCGAAACTCGATAAAGAATCCTTCGACCTCTTCGGGAATCACGTCCCATAGCTCCAGTTGCCGAATGCCAGGCGTATCGAAGACCCAACCGCCGAAGTTCAAGGGCAACAATTGCGCACGCCGAGTCGTGTGCCGCCCCTTCTCATGTGCTCGGCTGACGTTGGCAGTTGCTAGGCCAAGTCCCGGTTGGACCGTGTTGAGCAACGAGGACTTACCCACGCCACTTTGTCCGGTCAAGACGCTTTCCCGACCAGCCAAGTGCATTCGCAGATACTCGATGCCCTCGCCCGTCATAGTGCTGGTCATGATCACTTGGTAACCGATCCGAGAATACAAGCCAGCGATCGTTTGCAATTCGCCACGGTCGATCAGGTCGACTTTGTTGATGCAGATCAGTGCTGGCACTTCACCCTTCTCGGCACTGATCAATAGTCGGTCAATCAGATTCGGTTTAAGCCGAGGTTCCGCTGCTGACATCACGATCACGATCTGGTCGATGTTGGCGACGATGATATGTTCGCGACGCTGACTTCCGCGCGAGAGGACTCGCTCGCGTGGGTTCACTCGTTCGATGACACCGTATTGATCATCCAACCGCTGAAACAAGACCGAGTCACCCGCAACCACCGCGTTTCTAGCATCGCGAGCCATCGTGCGGACTAGTCTTCGCACCGTGCACTCATACCGGTTTCCCTCATCGTCTTGCACGATCGAGTTCAATCCCGTGGCGCTCAGAACGCGTCCGTTGAAGCAATTCGCATCATCGACATCCAAGACAACGTTATCATCACCATTGCTGGATTCCGCCGAACTGATAATCGTTCGATTGCGAGTCAGCTCGCCCTTGCCGGAAAAGCGTTCGGTCGAAGCCAAGTCGTCGGTGTGCTCGCCGCGAACATGCTCGTCGTCGATCTGGCGAGTCAAGTCATTCTGTCGCCGTCGCTTTGAGCGATTCTTGTTGAAGGCGACTCGGACTTTATGCTTCTTTTTCTTGGCCACGTTGTTTGCTCGTCAATGGCAGCGGCTACCCATCATCGGAAAGCCAATCCATCGCTAAGTCATCATCATCCAACTTGGGCCGGCCCGGCGGAACTTGAGGCCGATTAGGCTGGCGACGCTCCAACCCAGCTTTCTCCAGCAAGCTGCGAGCGAAGGGATCTTCGTCGATGTCCGGCGGTGGGCCTTCCGAAGTGGGTGTATAGAGGATCTCGTATCGATGCTTTGCGACGGAAAGAATATCTCCCGGCAGCAACCACTTGTTTTCGCAACGCTCGTTGTTGACCTTGACCCCATTGCGGCTGTTCATGTCACGAACATACCAGTAACCGTTGACCAACTCTAACTCACAATGGTGCGATGACACGTTAGGAAAGCGCAACGCGATATCGCAGCGGCTTCGACGGCCAATCAGCAATTTCGCCTTCAAAAGCGGAATGGGATCGCCCCCTCCACAGGGCACCAACTCTCCAAGCATTCAAGTTTCCAAAGCAGCAATTTATGTAAAAGGACACCGGTCAACCGAGTTGGTCGAAACAAATGGCCCATAAAGAAGGGGATTGCGTTGGCCGCGTGAATATCTACTGTATTGAGACAATCGAAGTACGTCAAATCGTACTTTCAGCCGATGAACGCGAATTCACAATTTCGATTGATACGTCTTACGTCCGTAGACCCAATTTCGTGGGATTTTTCGGTTTACGTCGACACTAACGCCTACTTGGCTGTTTCGTTTCACCCGTAGCCGCAGGCGAGGTCTTCTCACACGGTTCCTCGCCTTCGGCTACGAATTAAACAACGGTTACAGCATCACGACGGACACTTCGACTTCGTGTATCAAATGCCCGTAAACCGAACCGGAATCGTCAGCGGCCCTCTTTATGATTACAATGCAAGTGTCAAAGAGGGCTAAGCGATCGCTGCTCGTTTTGCGAGCAGAGGAAAGTCCGGGCTCCACAGGACAAGGTGGTGGGTAACACCCACCGTCCGCGAGGACAGGGAAAGTGCCACAGAGAACAGACCGCCGGAAGTAGGCGGTAGGTAGTTGGGCTGAAGCCAGTAGGTTTTCTCGATCTTCAGGCTACAGCCTAACTACCTACCGTCTATTCCGGTAAGGGTGAAACGGTGAGGTAAGAGCTCACCAGCAGATCGGGTGACCGGTTTGGCTAGGTAAACCCCACCTGGAGCAAGACCAAGCAGGAAGTCGCGTGAACGGTTCGCCGTCCACCGCGGAGCTGTTCGTTCCGTTTGGCTTTCGGGTAGGTTGCACGAGGCGGCGAGCAATCGTCGTCCTAGATAAATGATCGCTCTCGACATAACCCGGCTTATTGGCCCTCTTTGATTTTTTTGATCCAATTCATGGTCTTACGCGTTGTTGCCAATCTCTCACAATTAACGACGACACTTCAATCTTACGAGGAATCGACGTGGCAGAAGACAACTTTTCCGACTCGGAATTGATCGCGTACTTGGACGAGATGTTGCCCTCCGAGAAGATGGTGGAGCTAGAGCAATCGTTGCGAGACTCGGATTCCATGCGTCAACGTCTCTCGCGAATCGCTCAACGTCGAGACCACGGTGTGCACTCCGTGGGAGAGATCTGGCGCCGCCAACGACTCAGTTGCCCCGATCGAGAAAAACTCGGCAGCTATTTGCTCGACGTCCTCCCCGCCGACCACCGGGAATACATCGAGTTTCACTTGTACACGGTCGGTTGCCGCTTGTGTAACGCCAACTTAAACGACCTCGAGCAATCCGTAAAAGCAACCCCCGAAGCCCAACGCCGCCGCCGAAAATTCTTCCAATCCTCGGCCGGATATTTGAGTCAAATGGGCCATTCAGAATAGTCGAAGCGTACACGCTAGAAGCCCGGCTTTTCGAAAAAGCCGGGCTTCTTCTTTGCAGCGTAATCAACGCGACTCCATCAAATCTGTCTTTACCCTGCGTAGCTGCTCTGCTGAAAGAAACAGCATCGCCAGCCACCCTCTTGACGACGCCAAATAGAAGTTGTCCAGCGATCTTTCGGATCGATCTCAACTCCTCGGCAGCGACCGATCAGTGTCAGGTGGTAACTTAACAAGACAACATCGTCACCAAGCGGCCGGATGAATTCGGACTCGATCGTGTACGCTTCAATTTCGTCAACCTGAGGCGACTGGCTGACAACATCCGACTTGAGGACTCGCTCACCATCAAGCCTGATCTCGACGTAATCGTCCGAGAACAGATCAGCTAAAGTCTCTGCATCCTTCTCGATGACGGCTTGCCACACACGATGCTCATAGCAAAGAACATCGTTCAATAAACCATCATCTCGGCTCATGGGTCACCTGGCGCATTCATGAGCCTTCGACAACTTCGCGCATTTTATCAAGCCCGGTGATGGCCACTTTCAGCGGATCCATGCCCCAGAGATCTCGACGGAAGACCTCCAACGAGATCCAGCGGCGATAACCGGTCGACTTGAGCAACTGGACGTATTGCTTCAGATCGTAGATGCCATCCCCGGGTAATACACGGTCTGGGTCCAGTTGAAAGCGGCGGGGCGGATGCGCTGGTGCATCGTTGAAGTGCGATATCGAAATTTGCTCGGCCGAGATCTGATCGATCTCCTCCATGTCACCGCCACCGAGAAAACAGTGGAACGGATCAAGCACAATTGTCCCGCCATCTTCACCGCAGTTGCTGATGATTTCCAACGCGTCGTTCACACTGTTGATGTCTTGAGCAAAGCCAAGGTACTCCATCGACGGCCGCACACCGAATTCTCGACCGAGTGCTAACAGCTTTCCGTATTGAGCTGCGGCAGTCTTCATGTCGACGGCTCCCAACGGCGGTCCGGCAATCACATACGGAATCCCCAATTCGGCCGTTTGATTCATTCGTCGCTTGACTTCATCCATGCACCGATCGTGAACGTCGCCGGTGGTACCCAGCCACCCTTTGATCATGATCGTCGTGGGTGCTTCGAGCCCGCGGTCATCCAACGCCTTCCGGATGTCGGCAAGCTGCCCACCGGTCGCCAAGTAATCGTCGATATCATCGTGCCAAAGTTCGATCGCCGAGTAACCCGCTTGGGCGGCGACTTCAATCTTGTCTAAGATCGGCGCCAGCCGAATCGTGCTCGAATTCAAACAGTACGCAAGGTCTGCCATCTTTACATGTCCCATTACCACGAATAATCAACTGGACCCGCCCAGATCGGCTATTATATCTTTTAGGTGTCATGACAAATACTCTCAAGAAGTTACAGTGAGGGAGACACAGAAGATTGTACGCCAATCATATTTTCACACGATGGCTCAAGATTCTGATCCTTGGATTTTTTCTTGGTGTCATCGTCGGGATGATCGGTTGCGTGACGTGTCTTGAGATTACGTGCAGTTACATGCAACAGGATACAGGAAAGGAGTTCTTCAAAGTCGGCCCAGAGACTCTCCTACGGCCCGCTGCCCTAGTTTTCGGACCGATTGCAGGAGCCATCGTTGGTGGAACATTGGGGCTCTATCAGATTTCCACAAAGCATCGGCAGCGCGTCAAATTCTTCCTGTTGCTACCAGAGCTTCTGGTAGTGGTCTTGGTCGTCGGCATTGTTTGGATTCAGCTACGCCAAACATATTATGGCTACCTTTTTTTCTGGTAGGCAAAAGGTATCGTCACTATTGAGCAGCAATGTTACACAAATCGATGAGACGCGGAGGCAGCAGCCAACAATAGGCGCCGTCGTAGGCTTTATCCTTGGATTTGTCTTGACGATCTTCTTCGTGCCCAGTGATCCGCGAGAAGTTTCTTGGTCCGTTCAGCGTGTTTGGATCACGTCACTTTCGTCCGGGGCGAGCTTTAGCATTACATGCTGGTTGATTGGACGATATGCAAATCATGTCTTTCAACGACGGTTGAAAATTGTGATCGTTGGAGCGGCAGTTGGCACTGTCGCCGGTCTGATTGCTTGTGTGGAATTCGTCGAAGCCTCCTGCGCGGCGATGATGCAGGCTTCCGGAGCGGAATTCATCATGCGAAATCCGCCCAATGAATTCCGCTCATTTGCCCTCGTTTTTGGCTCGATTTCGGGTGCAGTCGTTGGGGCAACTCTCGCAGCTTGTTATGTGTGGTCAGCCCGGTGGTGGCGATTTGTCGCTTACTTATTGCTGCCAGAAGTCACCTGCATCATTTGCATCGCGTCTTATCTTTGGGATGAGATGGCAAAGCGTTGCTACGGATGATGACTCATCTGCTTTCGGCGCGTTGCGGCAGTAAACCCAACTCTTCGTTCTGGCGGCGATTGATACCGACCAGTTCCGATTCGATCTCTTCGTCAAGATGCTCGGTCTCTTCCAAGTAGACCGGCACACGAACCGTGAACGTGCTGCCTTTGCCAAATTCGCTGACCAGCAAGACCTCGCCGCCAAGCAACTTGCAGAGTTCCTTGACGATCGAAAGGCCCAGGCCCGTGCCTTCGTATTGCCGCGTCATCGCGTCTCTTTGACCGGGCGTCGAGCGGCCTTGGCGGAACTTTTCGAAGATCGCCTCTTGATCTTCTAGTGGGATGCCAACACCTGTGTCCTCGACAATGACATTCACTGTTTCGGCGTCGTGCAAGGATGCTCGAACGGAAACTCGACCGCCTTCCGGTGTGAACTTGATAGCGTTCGAAAGCAGGTTGTTCAAGATTTGTTGAAACTTGCCAGCGTCCTGAGTCAGTGGCGGAATGCCATCCGTACAAGCACACGTCATCTCGATGTTTTTCTTCTCGGCCAACGGGATTAGCGTGCCGACCTGCCGTTCGATCAAATCATCGATCTTGAATTCGACAATGTGCAATTCCACCTTGCCGCTTTCGATCTTGGCCAAGTCCAAGATGTCGTTGATCAAGGTCATCAGATTCTTGCCGGATGTCTGAATGTTCCACACGTACCGAGATTGCTTGTCGGTCAGATTCTCCGCGTTACTCAGCACATCACTGAATCCAAGAATACTGTTCAGCGGAGTTCGCAATTCGTGGCTCATGGTGGCCAAGAACTCGTTCTTCAGATTATTCAATTCATAGAGCCGCAAGTTCACGTGAGCCAACTCGTCGACTTTACCGTCCAGGTCAGTGTTGAGTTCTCGCAGTTCTTCCTGCACCGTAACAAGGTGCCGCAACATGCGATTGAAGGCATGGCTAAGTTCCTCGAACTCGTCCCCCGTCCGGATGTCGGCACGCATGTCCAAATTGCCGTGAGCGATCGCGTCGCTGACCTTTTTCA
Organism: Planctomycetaceae bacterium; assembly: GCA_002722955.1. GTDB lineage: Bacteria > Planctomycetota > Planctomycetia > Planctomycetales > Planctomycetaceae. The sequence continues at coordinate 21,594 of PBMZ01000096.1, forward strand.
AGTGCAAAACAGGCTTAGTGATCACATATCGAATTACGAGATATATGGCGACTAGACTCAAGACAACCTTCATCATCTCCGCTGTGATCACCAAAGCGTTCATGCTGTGCAAGGCTTCCTCAGTACTCTCGCGTGGCAAGATGATTCGCACGACTCCGATCAACTCGCCCTCTTCGACCGGGACGATTTTGAATTCATTATCAACGGTCGTCTTACGACTGCTGTGATAGTGACAGCCGATGCACGTTTCGGATGCTTGGATGGCTCCGTAAAAGTAATAAAAGCCCTCGATGGGGGCATCGTGAATAACGTCGGACTTGCCATCTGGAAGCAAACCGATCAATTCGTCCAAAGCTTCGTAGGCGTCCTGGTCGGGCGGCCGCTTCTCGGCCTCGGTGTGCGATGGATCGGCGCTGAACAAGCTCCACTGATATTCTCGCAGATCTTCCGGCTTCAATGACGATGCCAGTTCGTCGATCAGCTCGGTAACCTTTTGGTTCTCATCGGTCTCAGCGGTCTTCCAGTGTTTCTCAAGAATAATAGGGGCCAACAACAAACGCCCCGTTTGTCGATTCCTCTCGCCCACCAACTCAGCACTTTGTTGCCAATATAAGAGAATCGTGATCACGGCCAACACAACCAATCCGAAACCAAACAGGATCAGACACTTCACTTCGAAGTTCGTCTCGCCAATCCAACGTTTCAGAGTGCGGTAGGACATACGCGGTGAATGACCAATAACCAAGTTCCAATGACCAAATGATGAGATGCCCCGTGGGGGCTGATTGATAATAACTTAGTTTGCCGACGAAGTCAGCACGAGTGGCCGGAATGTAACGGTTATGCGTGTTTGTCAGTTCGTAGTGGTCTTCAATTGAGGGACTCTGCCACTATTCCATGCCAATGGTCATTGGTCATTGCGTACTTGGTCATTCCAAACTTGGCAGCAGGACCCGCATCAGCACTTCAACCGACATTGATTGGACCGACCCGACTAAAACGCACAGCTGACACGTGCGTCACCACCGTCGGGCTGCAATCGATACAGCCTGCACGTTTGATCCAAGTGGCTTGGCATGAAGACTTCGAAGCTCGATTTGCTGAACCGTTCTTGCTGTCTCTGACGATCTTGCCAAATGCAGTAACTGCTATTGCCACATCGTTTTCAGCGATTGGTCTCACAGCAAGTGTCTTACCCACCCTGTCGAATGAACTCGTTTCAAGCAATTTGAGTTTTCCCTTGCAAGCCGCTCTCCCCACATCCACCATCCGTACTTTGTTGTTTCTGTTGACTGGCATCGTGATGATTGCCGGAGTTCCCGGCTGTTCGCATCCCGTCGCTGACGTGCAACCGGTCTCGTTTCAACAGGAAGCCGAACCCAATCCGGTATTCGTTGTGGCCGCCAATCAAGCTTGGACGGACACAGGGCTCGAAATTCGAGAAGGTCAAGCCTTAACGATTACCGCGAGCGGCCACATCGTCGCCAAGTGTGAAGATCGCTGGGGTCAAGGCAACCAAACACAGGTTGGTCCCGAAGGCACTTACTTCGTCAACACGGCCATCGCCGATCAGCGGTTTCCCATGTCAAGCGGCTCGCATGGTCCCGCGCCCTGTTTCGCACTGATCGGCAAGATCGGAGACTCAGAACCGTTCTTCATTGGTCGCGGCAAGAGTTGGGAAGCCACGCACTCGGGTCGGTTGGTACTTGGCATCAACGATTTCGATGTCGAGTTGAACAGTGGCGAATTCACCGCCGAAGTCTCGCAGCCGCGAAGCGTTCAACCGATCGCTCACGAGCGGGTGATTGACGAAGCGGATGAATTGGGGCAAGCCATCGATGGTGCCTCCGTCGTGGTGTTCTATATCGACGGCTTGCGTCCCGACGTCGTTCGCGAGATGGCGGCGATGGGACATATCCCCAACATCAAGGAGCTGTTCCTCGACGGCGGCACGTGGATGAGCAACGCATTCACAGCCTTTCCTTCCGACACGATTACCTCAAACGGAACGATGTGGACGGGATGTTTCTCGGATCGCCACGGATTGAAAGCACAAGTTCGCTTCTCGCGGCGAGCTCTGAAATCGAAGTCTTATCTGGATCCGCTAGGGCCAAGTCGTAGTTCTCGCCTGCTAAAACCATCCGGCGCTGACAACTTCGTCCACAAGACCCAAGAGCTCGTCTTGCGACAAGCCCGCGGCAACAAAGCCGCACAAACGTGGAAGGCGTCGCAAACAACGGACGTTCCTCCACTTTATACACACTTACAAAACACGGGTGGCGACTGGGCCACGGGTGTCTTGCCCATGATGACCGAGATGCCGCCACCACTCTGGACACGCAGCATGACGCGGCACTTGCCATACATGCGGGCGCACGAGGCGTGGAAATATATTGACGACGCGAATACGACTTTTGCCGTGCGGCATTTGCTCGAAATTCAACAGCCGGTCACCATCATCTGGTTGCCGGAGACCGATTCGGTCAGCCATAAAATGTGCCGAGGTCAATTCGGCATGACGCGCCGCACAATCGCGCACGCCGACTTGATGATCGGACGAGTCGCGTCCGAGATCGAGGCCCGCGGCCGGATGGCGCAAACTTACTTCATGTTGGTCAGCGACCACGGACATCACGGCGGTCGACAAAGCCACCTGAAACACTTCGATATCGCCAACGAACTGGTTTATCGGCAACGCGAAGTCACACGAAGTGGACAATGGACCGGCGGTGGATTGGGCATGTCGGCCAGACAGCACCGATCCTGGAACCGTCACCGCGGCGATAGCGGCAAACAGTTCATGTTTATCGACGGCGACACCGACGGCGCCGCACGATTGTTCTTGCCCCGTGGTCACTATAAGTCCAACGATTGGAGTGGCCCGAATCGTGCTGCTGATTTGATCGATTACCAAGTCGCCGCGCATTTGCCCAAAGTCAATCTGGTCGATGTCTTCGCCAATTGCCAAATCTCCGATGGTCAGGGCAATATTGAACGGCCGATCGGCTTGGTACTAATGAAGCTGACGGAAGACTCGATCTTGGTGGCCACGGCTGATCGCGGAAAGGCAATCATCGACCGACAACGTGCCGACAATGGACGCTGGGTTTATCGTTATCGCCCCATTCGCAATGTGCGGCCGCTGGGCAACCAGGTCGCCTTCGACGTGAATCACGACGCGGAAACCGATCCGCTTGAGTTGCTCGGACACTTACATCGCGAAAGCCTTGACCACTTTCATGATGAACAACAGTGGCTGGTGGCGACGGCTCGAACGAAGTATCCTGACAGCGTCGTTGCTTTGACTCGGCACATGTTGTGGCAAGAGAACATTCGTGATCGCGAAGCTGAGTATGCGCCGGATCTGGTCATCACCGCGCGTAGTGGATGGTACTTCGGCTCGAAAGCGTCGCCTGGAACGATGCACGGTTATCCCTTCGCTGATGCGATGCGTGCCAGCTTCTTTGTGTCGGGGCCCAATGTTCGCCGAGCCGCTCGGATCGATGCCCCCTGCCGGTTGGCCGACTTGACGCCGACGCTATTGGATTTGGTCGGAGCGACTCCCGAAGATTATCAGTTTGATGGCGTTCCGTTGCGGCAGATTTATCGTTCGAACGAAGAGCGGAATACCCGAATAGCGAAAGCCCAACGATCCACTGGTTCTTTGAGATCTGCTTGGCAACCCGTGTCGTATTCGCCGTCGCAAATCGAGCGACCTGTCTTTTGGCGAGACGTTGATCTGAATGCATGGCAACAGCTGCATTATCAACCGCTGCGTGAATTCGAGAACAAACCATTTACGATCAACAATCCCAACAGCCCGTTCGACATGAACAACATGACCTACAACTTAATGTCGGTCGGTGACCTGAGCGTGTTTCGGCTGTTCGACGACATCAGCTCGCCGCTCTCCAATGACCGGATGCTGTTGACGAAATCAATCGAGAGCACCGAAAGACAGGCTCGCCGACAAACACCATGGGTGCGAGAATGGGAATCAGCCCTGGATGTGTCCGACTTGGCCGTTGGCGATTACAGCGCCACATCAATGGGCAACTTGCAACGGGTTGATGGTTTGATCAACTTGTTGCAAGCACGCGGCAAGTGGCTTGATGGCAAGGTAGCGGGAATGTTCGGACGCAAGCGAACTTTGGGGAACAAGCAAGTTCACAAAGCCATCGATGCCACTCAGTGGGGCTTCTGGGAATCCTACCTGCTCGGACAACGGTTGATTATGGAAGTCGTCGACGAAGGCATCATCAGCGGCTTAGAGAACCAAACCGACAAAGCCGTGAACGCCTTTCGACGTACTCCCGCAGAAATCATCGTCGACGAGTGACGTACTGGAGTAGCTGCGACCGCTTACTGATCACGCGGCGATACCTGAGCCACTCGCCGAATAAAATCACCAGCGGCCACCATGACGTCGACCGTCAAAGTATGACCTTCGTCGAATGGTCGAAACGTCACCGAGCAATTGAACGATTTGAAGATCTCTTGCAAGTGCACGCTGCCATCAAACGGCAAGACTTGATCATTCTTGCCATGCGAGAGGAACACCTCTGGCAAATCAATCGCGTCTGGCGGATGGTCGAGCTTCGTCGATGGCGAAAATAGCAAGACTCCGTGAAGATGACAGGCTTCCGGTGCTGAGACCAAGTTGCTTGCCAAGGTTCCACCTTGCGAAAACCCGCCAACAAATATCTTCGCCTCAGGCGACTTCTTGGCGATTTCTTTCAGCAACTCGATAACTTGAACTCGCGACGAATCGAATCCCGTGCCACTCTTTTCCCACCAGGCCCGTCCTTCAGAACCGACGGGAAATGGCCCCACCGGATAGACAAAGGCTGCCTCGGGACCGGCGTCAATCATCTCTTCGAGCCCGACCATATCGGAACCAGGGGCGCCGTAGCCGTGCAAGAGAACGACGATCGTCTTAGCCGTCTCGATAGAAGTTCCCTTGGTTTGAGTCGTCAATCCGCCGGCCGTGTACGAGCCAGCTGGTCCAGACGAGTTGCTGTTGCAGCCCAGGCAACAAACCAAGATCAACAAGAGCGGGAAGATTCTCACGATGAAACCTGTGTCGAAAACGATGATAGAGTGTTACTGCCGGAGTGCTCGACCGGGGCGAGCGTTGGTGTGCTTTTCATTGTTGAGCACATGCACGCCGTTGACTAGGACATGCTTAATTCCAACGGGATACTGAAACGGTTCAGTATAAGCGGATTTGTCGATGACGGTCGCCTCGTCGAAGATGGTGACATCCGCATAGAAACCAGATTGTAGTTGCCCGCGTTTTCGAAGCCCGATCTTGGCAGCATTCAGCGAGGTGATTTTGCGGATCGCATCTTCCAGCGTCAAAAGTTTAAGCTCGCGAACATAGACACCGAGGACTCTCGGAAACGTGCCGAAGTTGCGAGGATGCGGGTTACCTCGACGAAGTGATCCAGAGATCGCGTAAGCCGATCCATCCGAGCCAACCGAACACCACGGTTGCTTCAAGGCTAAGTTCATGTCTTTCTCAGTGTGATGAGCATACACGGTTCCAACCGAACCGTTGTTCTCGATCAAAATCTCGAACAGCTCATCCAGCAAGTCCGCTTCCGGATTGTTCTTCGTGCGAATCGACATCACGCGGTCCATGGTTAAGCCTTTGAGGCTGTTGTTACCGCTGACCAACATTCGGCTCCAGTCACCGCCGACAGCCGTGTAGTGGTTGTACCAGCCTTCAATACCACTGGTGATGTCACGTTTTAGGCGTTGTCGGGTTTCTTTGTCTTTGAGACGCTCGAGCATTTTTTTCTTTCCGCCTTCGTGAGCCCAGGGCGGAATGATGCTGGAAAGATTGTTGTTGCCGCGCGTGTAAGGATACACGTTGGCTTGAACGTTGACTCCGCGTGCTCGAGCACCCTCGATCAATTCAATAACTTCGGGCATACGGCCCCAGTACTTTTCGTCAGCGATCTTGAGATGAATGACGTCAACTGGCACGCCAGCCTTCTCGCCGATTTCGATCGCCTCTTTCACTGCACTGAAAACGCCAAGACCCTCGTTGCGGATGTGCGTGGAATAGATACCGCCGTGCTTGCCGACAACGCGGCAAAGTCGAATGACGTCATCCGTCGAAGTCAACGAACCCGGTGGCATCATGACTTGCGAAGACAACCCGTGAGCCCCATCGCGCATGGCTTCATCAACCAACTTCTCCATCAGTTTGAAGTCATCTTCGGACGGCCGCTGAAACGATGTGCCCATCGCACATTGCCATATCGTGTCGAGGCCCACGTAGGAAGCCACGTTGGTTGAGATGCCTTTTTCCTCGACCAGAGCAAGGTAATCTTTTAGCCGAGTCCAACGACGAGACCCCGTGCCAACGCGGGCTGTTCGCGGAGACAACTTGCCCTGATAAGGTCCAGCCGAGCGACCCTCGCCCAAAACTTCAGTGGTGACGCCTTGCCGAATTTTGCTCTGAGCATTGCCGTCCTCGAGCAGTAAGAAGTCCGAATGCGAGTGCATATCGATGAAGCCCGGCGAGACAACAAGCCCGCTGGCATCAATGGTGAGCTTCGCGTCAACGTCTCCCACTCGCCCAACGCCCACGATGCGATCGCCTTTGATCGCAACGTCACCAATGAACCAGGGATTCCCAGTTCCATCGACGATCTTTCCGCCGCGAATCACGATGTCGACGGATTCCTGAGCCAAGCTAGGCGAAACAAATGCAGCAATCAGCAGAAAGCAAACGGCGAATCGATTCCATGACATGAGCAAAATCCTTGGCTATCTGCGAGGGGATCAAAACGGATGAGTCCTCAGCCAACCAATTCCGCAATCGGTTCGGCGGTGGCAACCGGTATCGTTTGCTCATCATTGATTGCCAGTTCGGTCGATCCATCCAAGCCCAAACGTTCGCAGATTGTGGAGTGGAGCTCCGAGACGTTAATCGGACGATCAACGGGGCTGCTGCCTTTGCTGTCGGTCGCACCGATGACTTGACCACCGTTGATACCGCCACCGGCAACAATGCCGGACCAAGCACTTGTCCAATGGTCGCGCCCATTGTTTTCATTCAAGCATGCTGTCCGGCCAAACTCGCCCGTCGCAACAATCAACGTGTCATTCAACAAGCCACGCTGTTCTAAGTCGTCCATCAATGCAGCAACTGCTTGGTCGAATTGAGGGCAAAGTTGATCACGATAATCAAAGACAGTCGCGGGCGAGATCGGTGATCGAGCGTGGCAGTCCCAGGTCACTTGTTCGGGCAAGCTATCGAACAGATTGACCGTCACACAACGCACGCCAGCTTCGACAAGTTGTCGGGCACGACAGCATAGACGGCCGAAACGCGTCTCTCCATAGCTTCGTCGAACGGCATCGGCTTCGCTGTTGTAAGCAAATTCGGCATCGTCAAGAGAGTTGTCGACCAACGTTTCGTGCGATTCGTCCAAGAAGCCCGCATCTTGGCCGCGCCGCATGTTGACGCCAGTGTTGCTCAATCGAGCTGGCAACAAGACTTGTGCCAGCACACCACCTCGGCCGCCAAGTTCCTTGGCGACAACACTACCAAAGCTGGGTGGACTGACTTTCTTCGAAGCCAATCGTCCCGTCTGCAACAACTGCATACCGGTCTCGTGAATTGGCGCGGCATCGTGATTGAGTGTCCGTAGCACCGTCAGCTTGTTGGCGCGTTCGGCGAGCTTTGGAAGGCCCTCACTGAAGCGCACGCCGGGGATCGCTGTTTCGATGGAACGCACGGAACCGCGAATCTCGATCGGAGCTTCGGGCTTCGGATCGAAGGTCTCGTACTGACTGGGCCCACCTGTCATCAGCAAGAAAATGCAATTCCTGCGATGAGCACCGCTGGCCATCGCCGCCTGCTCGGCGACCGAAAGGCCGACAACACTTAATCCGCCGACTCGCAAAAAGTCGCGACGAGAAACCGAACTGGTGGATTCTTTCGATTTTCGAAACAGTGCCATGTCAACCTCCGTACAACGACTCTCCGAAGCCGTCGAATTGTTTTCTGCGACGGCTTTGGAAAGCCGTCGTCCATTGAACTTCCAGTCAAGATGTCGAACTGGCGGCGGACAACTCTTCCGAGTCAAACAGGACCTCGATGACAGTCGTCACGCCGCGAAGCGATTCTCGATTGTAACCTTTTCGGAATTGGACTCGCCACAAAAGTTCGCCCGTCATGCGGTCAACACCGTCTTCCACTGTGGGGATGTAAGTTTCGATGACCTCGCCGGGCTGCAGCTTTGGCAAGCTCTCGTTGATCGTTTCCGTCCAAACACAGTCTTTGAAGTCCCAGCTTCCGGTGAGAGCCAAGTCGTAGACCAACAAGCGACCCTCCTTTCCTTCCGATGTTGTCAAGAACGTGTTGGCTCGCAAGTGTCCTGGTGATCCGTTCTCTTTCCGCATCAACACAAGCTTGCGATCTAGTGGAGCGAAAACTTGATCGTCAGAGACATTCTCGAAACGCAGCCAAAGTTTCATCACCGGCGCTGTTGGGTCTTTCTTGCCCTGGCCACTGAAATGGACAAATTCAAGCGGCTCCTTAGTGACTCGCAGTGGTGTGACTTTGAGGCTTCCGAAGCGTTGTTCTTCGCCCAGCCTCAACGTGTGACCAGGGGGCATCTCGGCATCTTCAGGAACCAATCGAAAGCCGGTCTTATTGTTCTCCATCGGCAGTTCGATGTCTGGCAAGCTCTCTAAGTGATGTTGCTTGGACGCGTTTCCTTGCGTCAGCAGCAAGAAGATCACTGCGATCGTCATTGCACTTGCATAGCTCAACACGAACACAAATAGCTTTTTGGGCACAACGTCTTTGGTGGGGCCAGCGGTGTCCGTGTTGATAACAGGGGAATCAAATTCGGCAGGCTGGAGTGCTTCGGCTGGCGATGTTTCAACGGCCGGTTCCAACGTCATTTGCTCGACCGGCGCTCGGTCGTCAGCAGGCTCGAATGTTGGTGCCGGTTCAAACGTCGGCGCTGGTTCAAAGCTGGGTGCCGGTGCTGGCGGCTCGGTGGGTTGAGCTGGATCGGGTGTCGGCTGAGGCGTGGACGAAGGCTGTGGTGCAGCTTCGCTTTGGGGCGCATCAGGCATCATGGTGGGAGCTTCGGGAGTGGTCAGGTGTGTCTGGCAATGCGGACACGCGACAACAATCCCGGGAGTGTCCACCATCAACACTCCTTGGCACTGAGGACAGGCAACTTTATACGACATACTTATGGAACCGTGTTTGGGCAGAACAAAGAGGGCAGTCAGTGACTGCTCCAAAACATGGAGACGCGGAGACCACTGTGTCTCGACACAGACAATCGCGCAGTCGTCAGTGGAGATCGAGGTCTTAAGAGAATTAATTCATTGCCCGCATCAGCCCGTTCCAGTCTATTCTGCCGATCGCCTCTTCATTCCGCAAGGCGACGGAGGCATCGGATTCTTCGTATTCAACAACACCAAGCACTGGTACCTTGCCGCGATCCTCAATTTCCTTCTGATTGCTACGATTCGCAGGATCACCATCGTTGGGATGTGCTTGGTTCAGAATGATTCCGGCTACATCGAGACCACGTGCCCGAGCAGCTTCCAGTGTTAACAAGCTGTGGTTAATCGTACCCAATCCCAAGTGCGCGACGATCACCAGCGGCAACTTGATCTCAACGGCAAAGTCAGCGATCGTCTCTGATTCTGTCAGCGGACATAGGAATCCGCCAACTCCTTCGACCAGAACCATGTCGGACTCGGATTGCCACCAAGCCAGGCCTTCTAGCATCTGTTGCCAGTCGACTTGTCCGCCCTCCAAACTTGCCGCCACTGGTGGAGCTTTAGCGGCGTTGAAACGCTGCGGGCAAATTCGATCCTTGAGTTGCTCGCCGTCGATGGCACCAGCTAGAGCTTCAATGTCCTGCCAAATCCAGTTGCCGCCGCTATCAGTAACCGCACCGCTGCAAGCCGGTTTGTAAACGCCAACACGTTGGCCGGGCGTATGCAACAGTCGGGCAACTTTCGCCGTAATAAAAGTTTTGCCAACATCGGTATCAGTACCGACAAAGAAGATTCCCGGCATCAGCCTTACCTTTTGTTGAGTTGACGCACGGAGTCCGCATATTAGCGGAATGCGTCTCTTGTTTAACCTGTAGCCGAAGGCGAGGAGCATGCCAAAAACTCCTCGCCTTCGGCTACGCGTTAAACGAACGTTTGAAATCGAAGACTTGATACGAATTCAATATCCGTACGTCGGTCTGACGGCCGCTTGTAGCACTCGCATTGAATTGGTAGTTTGAGAATTCTTGGATGCTGGAACAACTATCAAGGACACAAACTCGCATGCCGTCAGCTGCCAAAGATCGCCCGAAGTGGCGATCCACAACCATATTGAGCGTTCGACGCGATAATCAAGTCGCCATTGGTGGGGACGGGCAAGTCACCTATGGCGACACGATCATGAAGTCGGATACGAAAAAGATCCGTCGCATGTTGGATGACAAGGTGATTGTCGGCTTCGCGGGTTCCACAGCCGACGCGTTCGCGTTAATGGAAAGATTCGAGACGAAACTGAAGGACTATCCCAGCAACACGCCTCGCGCCGCCACTGAATTGGCGCGCGAATGGCGAACCGATCGAGCACTTCGGCGGCTCGAAGCGCTGATGATCGTCAACGACCATCAATACAGCTTGCTGATTACCGGCCAAGGCGACGTTGTCCAGCCAACAGACGGCATCATCGGCATCGGCTCCGGAGGCCAGTTTGCGACGGCGGCAGCCCGCGCCTTGTCTCGCAACACAGAACTCTCTCCCGCCGAGATCGTGAAGCAGTCGCTGCAGATTGCTGCCGAAATCGATGTCTACACCAACGACAACATCATCGTGGAGGAACTCACGTGACCGAATTAACACCGCGCCAAATCGTCGCGGAGTTGGATAAACACATCATCGGGCAGGATGATGCCAAGCGTTCCGTTGCCATTGCTCTGAGAAATCGTTGGCGCTGGAAACAGTTGCCGGACGAGATCCGCAAAGAGATCACTCCCAAGAATATCATCATGATTGGGCCGACGGGTGTCGGTAAGACCGAGATCACTCGACGCTTGGCCAATCTAACGGGCGCGCCATTCATTAAGGTCGAGGCCACCAAGTACACCGAGGTCGGTTACTATGGCCGCGATGTCGAGAGCATGGTCCGCGATCTTGTCGAGAAAGCCATCAATCTGGTCCGCAACAAGAAACGCGTCGAGGTCGAAGAAGAGGCCAAGAAAAGGGTCGAGGAGCGACTGCTAGATTTGCTGTTGCCCACGCCGCCAGAGGCCGAGAGTCCGCAGGATTGGCCATTTGCTAAGTTCGATGAAAATGACGAATTGGTCCTCGACGAGCAGCAACTTGAGTTGATCAACCAAACTCCTGAAGCTGAAGAGGCAAACAATCAGAAAGCTGAAGCCGAGCGCAAGGAAGCTCAAAAAAGACACGAACGAACACGCGAAAAGTTCCGGGACATGTTGCGTTCCGGAGCCCTCGAAGATCGCACGGTCGAACTCAGCATCGAGGCTCGTAATGCGCCCGTTCAAGTGTTTTCCAATATGGGCATGGATCAAATGGACGTGGATTTTCAGAGCATGTTCGAACGCATCGTGCCTCGCGAACAAAAGAATCGCGAAGTCAAGGTGAGCGAAGCGCGACAAATTCTGCTCGAGCAAGAAGCGGAAAATCTGATGGACAAGGACGCCATTAACGAGGAAGCCATCGACCTTTCCGAAAACACCGGCATCATCTTCGTCGACGAAATCGACAAGATCGCTGGTGGAGGCGATGACAGTGGCAAAGACGTTAGCCGGCAAGGTGTCCAACGCGATCTGTTGCCGATCGTCGAAGGCACAACAATCTCGACACGCTACGGCCAAGTTCGCACCGAACACATGCTGTTCATCGCTGCCGGCGCCTTTCATCGGTCACGGCCTTCGGACTTGATGCCCGAGTTGCAAGGCCGCTTCCCAATTCGAGTCGAACTCCAAGATCTCACCCGCGACGACTTCTTGAGAATCTTGACCGAACCAGCAAGCTCGATGACTCAGCAGTATCAAGAGCTACTCAGCACGGAAGGCGTCCGACTGGACTTCACCAGCGATGGCATCGAGGCTCTTGCCGACATCGCCTACCAAGTCAACCAATCGACACAGAACATCGGAGCCCGCCGGTTGCACACCATCCTGGAACGATTGCTGGAAGACGTCAGCTTCGAGGCACCAGATCTCAAGGACAAGAAAATCAAGATCGACGCCGAATATGTCCGCAGCCACTTAGATGAAGTGACTCAGACCGAGGACTTGAGCAAGTTCATCTTGTAAGAGCGAAGTCGGCCATCATTTCCAACGAGGAAGGCTCCACAAGCCAGCGCCAACAGCAATCGTTGTCGACTTGCCGGTGGCAAGATCAATGATCACGGGGCGCGGTCCTTCCTTTTCGGTGAACTTCATCATCGCGATGCGTTTTCCATCGGGTGATACTGTGCCGAAGCCGTGCCGCTTCAAGCCGTCAGCCAGTTGCCGTTCGTTCTTGCCGTCCAGGTCGCAGAGCATCACAACGTTGCCTTGCTCGGTCTCTTGATAGAATAGGATCGCAGGCTCTGGGGCATTGACGAGCAACGGACGGTCGCCTTTGCGAATTGCGGTGATCGTCCCATCCAAGTCCATTCGGCAGATCGTCGATTTCGAGGGTTTGGTAGGATCGACTGATTCGCTTGATTCAATGACCAAACCACTGGCATCCGGGAGCCAATTCAGGTGCGAGATCTCAAGTCGCTCTCCGATCGGTTTCGCGTCACCGGTCTTTACATCAATCAAAACAACTTGTGAGCTGATGATGTCTTGCCCCGTTTCTACTCGACATATCGCCAACGTCTTGCCATCGGGGGAAAGCGTCGGTCCCAGTGCGACCCCCGTTTGAAGCATCTCTCCGCCAAGCTGCCGATGATCTCCGTTGTTGAGATCAATCTCAAACAAACCCACGTAGCCTCCATCCTGAACGTGGCCGGAAATAAAAACGGTGTTTCGTTTCGGCGAAAAGCAACCCATGGTGGCCAGTCCAAGTTGAAACGGCACGCGACGCATCTCACCCGAATTGATATTCAGGAGATACACATCCATATCTTGCTTCGGCATACCAGGTCGCCACGATTTGGCGTGACTGATCATCATGACATCGGCCATCTCCTTAGTTGAAATGGGCGCGGAGTGGTCTTCCCATTCTTGATCGCTAACAGAAAACGACGCGGGGTCTGGTTGTTCAACGTCTTCGAAGTCGATGATCCACGTTCGTTTGCCCACCATCCCAGCTTGTAAAACAATCCCGCTAGATCGCTCGACTTTCATTTCAAAGCCACGCTCTAGCATTTGTTCCATCTGTGCAATTTGCGCTTTTTGTTGCGGCGGGATCTTGTCTGGTGGTAATTGGGACACACCGGCGATGAGACCTTCGAGCTGCCGTCTCATCGCGTCCGGCAACGGTGTCAGCAAAGTGACAACATCGTCATCGACTTCAGACGTCGCCCCCTTCAATTGTTCGGCATTCGCTTCCGTGACGACGTTGATCTCGCTGCGTGCTAACAGATGATAGAAAATCGGCAACTCAAGAACGGCCTCATACGGTTTGTATTTCGTGTTACTCTTTTGTTGAGTGCAGTACCAAAACCCATCACGTTCAATGATCGTTATCAAAGTGGATCGATTTTGGCCGAGGATAAAGTCGATCGAGATTCGCCTCATGACAGGCGTTCGAAGAATCTCGACCTCAGCGTGAGCGGCCTTCAATTCGTGCCGAGCAACCCAACGATAACTGCCATCCGGCAAACTCTTGGATGTTCTTTCACCGGCGGCAATCAATTCAGCGGGAGTAACCTTTGACGGCGGCGTCGACTGATCTTGTCCGCCTGATGACTCGCCAGAAGGTTTTTCGCTACCTTCTTGAACCGAGATTTCCGGATCGAGGTCTTCCTCAGTCCCACATCCGGAAAGAAACAGCATCGATATCAAAACGTAGAGGTGGTGGCGATTGAACATCTCACTCCTTCGACTTCTTCTCAAAACAGTCGCATTTGACCGGAGCTTGGAGTCGGCCTGACGAACAAGCTGCAGTCTTGTTTGGGAAGCTTATTATGCAGTCCACACTTCTTCTTGAACACACTGAACATGTTCTTGATTTGATCGGCAATCTGCCCAGTGCCTGTCATGCGTTGCCCGAATTTGGAATGGTAGAGTTCCCCGCCGCGAGTTTGCCGTACTAAATTCAAAATGCGTTCTGCTTTCAGCGGTTGAGTCCGCTCGACCCATTCGTTGAATACAGGCTCGACGGTCAACGGCAAACGCAACATCACGTAACTCGCCGTCATGGCTCCCGCTTGTTTGGCGGCGTCCAGAATCGCGGGCACGGCGGAATCGTTCAACCCCGGAATCACCGGCGCCACCATGACACCAACGGGAATGCCCGCATCGACAAGCATTTCAATCGCTCGCAGCCGAGCCCCTGGAATGCTGGTGCGAGGCTCCATGTCGCGAGCCAACTCGGGATCGAGCGTCGTCGCTGAGACAAACGCGTGGATCAGATTGTCGCCCGCCATCTCGGCAAGCACGTCGATGTCGCGACCGATGAGTGCGTTCTTCGTAACGATGCTAGCTGGGTGCTTGCAGTCACGCAGCAACTCAAGGCACTGCCGCGTCAATTGAAACTTCCGCTCGGCCGGTTGATAGCAATCGGTCACGCCAGAAAACATCAAAGACGCTGGCTGCCAGGAATCTCGCGCCAAGAAGTCACGCAGCAACTTGGGAGCCTGGTGCTTGACGATGATCTTCGTTTCGAAATCCAAGCCAGCATTGAAGCCCAAGTACTCATGCGTCGGACGCGCATAGCAATAGGCACATCCTTATTTCCGTAGCCCCCTCGCCTAGAGACTCACGGGTGATCTTGAAGGACTCCAAAGATGAATGAAAACCTGTACGAATGGTTCATGAACGAGGAATTCTTCACAGAATCCCACATATGTCCACACTGTGAAATGGGAAGACTCTTCTGTGTAGATCAAACAGGACTTTTCCAGTGTGATACCTGTGACACTGAGTTCCACGTCTCAGACCACGAATAAAAACCCGATACAGATGTCAAAACAATCTAAAGAGGACGTTAGAACGTACTTTTGAGGGAATCCCGCTAGTTTTTTCGTGATATA
>PBMZ01000097.1 GCA_002722955.1 Planctomycetaceae bacterium
CCGCGGCCTCGGAAAACTTGACCAGACCTCAGTGAGTCCAGGCGAGCCAACAAGCGATTGGGCCCGTAAATGCCGGCAAGTCGTAAGCAGACACTCGACGGAATCGCTCCGCTGTTCACATGCTGGGACAAGATGTGTTCGGCTTCGAGGCAAATCTGGCCGCCTTCGGTCGTCGGGGCGGTCGCGGAATCCTCGTCGACCCAGCTTCCGTCAGCTTGGCCGTAGACGCTGGTGCTGGAGATGTAGATCACGCGCGGCACCTTGGGGCTCTGAGCGATACTGCCGAGCACGTTGTCTAAGCCGTTGACGTAGACCTCGCGCTTCGATGGCGAGGCCAAGCGATCATAGCCAACGGAATACAAAAGCGTGTCAGCAGCGGGCAGTTGGCTTAAGCTACTCGCGTCCAGCACGTCGCCAATTAACGATTCGATGCCACCAGCGGAAAGTTCGGCTGCGTTTTCCTTTGATCGCGTCAAAGCCACAACGCGATGCCCTTCCGCGACCCATCGCTTGGCCACTCGGCGACCTAGATAACCACAGCCGATAATGAGCTTCGTCTCGCTCACTTGGTTGATATCGCTTGAGACAGCGGCCGCAAAACCTGATCGATCACGTGTCGATCCAAGAGTTCCTCGCAGCGCTCAATCAACGTCTCCAACGTGTCTTCAAACGTTGTTGCACTGTCCAAGCTGCCGTATTGTCGGACAGTGAAGTAAACGCTGATTTGCTCTTCGGGGAAGTCGCCACGACGTACTTGGTACGCGTTCGTGCGAGTTTCGATCATCAACCGAGCCTGCATGCGGCACGAGTCCTCAAGGCTCATGGTCATGGATGGCTCGTAGTTCAGAACTTGAGCACCCGGTACATCCAGCAGACTTTCCATCGCGCTGTTTGTTCCGAGTGCCTCGGCGACCAATGCGTCGTGGTTGCCTCGGTAAGAAAAATCGAAACCCATCATGTAGTCGAGAGCCTCGCAATCAAGCGGGCTGACGGAAAGCATATACGGGATCAACTCCAAGACAAGCCGATGCTGGTTGTAGGCCTCTTCCAAATCCGCGGGATTCAGATATCCGCTGCAAATTCGACGCGGCTCGAGCGAGAGCCATCGCTGGTGACCTTGATCCTTATCCTCTTCCAGAACAAAGTCACCGTTATCACGCGTATAGAAGTTCCGCATCGAAGGATAGCTCTTCTGCACCCGCTCGAAAAAACCGAGCACGGTGTCGCGACCATTCGGCAACTGCATCTCAGTATTCAGATTTAAGTTGCTGTAGAAATCGTCTCCGAAGGAACCGTAAGCGTGCATGTCTATTCCCTTAGTTCTGTTGCGAGTCAAAGTCTTCTGCCCAATCAAGACCCAGCCGCGGCGATGTTATCGGCGCCATCACACTGACGAAAGTGATTCCCTGGAATTCTCAAACTAAAGAATTCCCACGCTCCGCCGTTTGTTCTGGGAAAGAGTCCAGAACAAGCAACGGATGGCTGCGCAAGGAAGATTCGAGAACCGCTGCTCTCGAACCTCACAATCAAATGCAAACCGCAGAGCTTCATTGTATAACTGCGATTGCTCGCGGTCAAAGTTTGAATTTTGGAGTGCCCTAGTTTGGTAGAAGATGTCCGGCTTTTGCGAAAAACCGGGCATCTGAAAACGCGATCACGGCACTTAGAATTTTGGAGTGTCTATGCAACTCGCAATCTTTCCAACGCAATTAGGTTGGTTCGGCCTATTGGGCGAGGACCAAAAAGTTTCTTGCATTCGAATTGGACACATTTCCGCAGACGGGGTTCGTGATTCGATCGCCGCGAAATGTGAGGATATCATTGCGGGTCGTTCAGTCGAAGAATCCGATTGGTTCCCCGACTTGCGGCGGCGGCTTGTCGAGTTCACCGCTGGAATCCCGCAAACGTTTCATGATATCAAACTGTCGAGTTGCTCGGAGACTGCGTTCCAGGGAAAGGTCGTGCATGCGACTCGCAACATCCCGTACGGCGAAACGCGTTCCTATTCCGAGATCGCCGAAGCTGCGGGCTCTCCGAAGGCAGCACGAGCAGTCGGTTCGGTCATGCGCATTAACTGCTTTCCTGTCGTCGTGCCATGCCATCGAGTTGTTCGGGCCGGCGGGCTTGGCGGCTTCAGTGCTCCGGGTGGGATTGATCTAAAAGAACGCATGCTTGAGTTGGAACGAAGCAGCGCGTAGGTTTGAATTGAATAGCGATTGATGATAGGTGATTCTTGATTTTCGAATTGAAGAAAGATTGTTGGCGCGATTTGCCAGAGTTCAATTCACGACGTGAACTTCGCTAGAAACCCCAATAAGATTAGGAATTCTCGCGATTCATCCTTCTCTTCAATTCAAAAATCAAGAATCACCTATCATCAATCGCTATTCAAAACCGGTCGCTGTCATCGATGCTGGCTTGGCTCTGGCGTTCACCTTCGTCCGATTGCAAGCCCAAATGAAGCGAATTTCCGACTTGTACCGATTCCCACATTTGCAACGAATGGAACCTTTCATCTGGTTCCACCACGTGCCTAAAATGGTTATCGTCAGACACAACTGTTAAGCATCGCTGGGTCCTGAGTGCGTGGATTTTCATAATGAGTGTCAGTTTTCTTCGACCAAATGCGACCGAGTTGGTCTTCCATCTCTACGGCCGTTCCATCCATCCTGAGCTATTCGATATCCACGCTGAAAAGAGCATCGAACAACCAGAATACTCGGCCAATGTGCGGATTTGTCAAGCGGGACATGTCGTCTCATTTACGTCCGGCGGCGAGACAGTGACGGAAGTCACCGCCGCTCGCCGCCACCCACTGCCTCAACGAAAACGTGTCTTGGAAAAGAAGCTTCGCGGAAGTCGTGACGAGTCGATCGAGCTCGACCATGGTCTGACTTACCATATCAGTTATCAGCTCGAACAGCTTGATCCGGAAGTCTTTCTTAACTTCAACGAAGAGTTACTGATGGACAGCCGCCGAGCTGATTTGGCTCACCGCTTTCCTGGCGGCAACCGATTGGCTCCATCACCGATCAGCATCATCCAGACGGATGTCTGGCCACACAGTTTGCTGATCCACGCATTTCACACCTACCCCGATAGCTGCGCACTGGTCAAAACCCAGTCTCTGTTCGAGCTTCAGTAGCGACTGAAATTGCAGCATTTCCCGCCCATCGGCTATCATGGCGGAGCGGTTTACGGTGCAGTGGCATCTTCGTTTAACGCCCAACCGAAAGCGCCGGCAACAAAAAGGCATCGTGCACCATTGACAATGCAACGTTCTTGGTCGCTGGCGCCTTTGGTTCAGCGTTAAGGATCGCGGAAAGAATTATACCCGTGTTTAAAATCCGCCATTCGACCTCGAACGAATATTGTTCGAGGTCTTGTGGCAGTCTTTACCCCGAAGGGATTCAACAACATAGCCCAGGATAAGGAGAAGCGAGCTTCGCGAACTTCGACGCCACCCTGGGCAAGGAATGCCAACCATCGCTTTCACGTGTAGTCCCTCAGTGTGCCTCTCTCTCTCGCCAAGTAGACTTTATCCAATGGAAAACGGAAGACGGCAAGAGAGAGGCACACTGAGGGACGTTGGGGAAGATGAACTGAGCCAACTCAACCCAGGGTGGCGGTGAAGTTCGTTTTACTCACTTCACCGCCACTCTGGACTATGCTGTCGAACGCCTTCGGGGTAAAAATCAACTCCATGCAACTCAGGCAACGAACAATGCTTGATATAAATACCGGTTTAATTCCTTCCTCGATCCTTAACGAGCGCTCGCTCGGTCTGAGGAACCCAAACGAAAATCTCGATTTCGATCCCCAATCAGTGCCCCCCTTACAGACACCCGCCTCCAAATCCCCGATAATATGGATACGCTACCGCAAAGCACTCCTATGTCGGACACCAGAGGATTGACATAATGCTCGCCCGATTCTTTCTTCGAAGCCATTTGGCCATCGCTGTAACCGCGTTGATTTTCGTCACGCCTTACTCGTCGGCACCCGCACAGAAGCTCGACATCTTCAAACTTGGCGGCTCCCAACCAGCGTTGAACGAGGCCGAAGTCACAGCGAAGGTCCAAGAGAAAACGGTCAATGCCGGTGAAAAAGTCACGGTCGCGGTCACCATTGTCGTCCCCGAACGAAGCTGGACGTACTCGACAGATCCCGCGTTTGGTGGCCGAACTCGAATTCGAATTGAAGATAACGCTGGCCTTGCCACGGATTACTACGAACCCACGAAGAGTGCTCGACAGGCCGAGCGGCAAAAAGAGGAAACTGCCAAAGTCGTCGATCCGGCACTTGTCAAAGCCGACCATCCACCGAAGTTGGTGAAAGACCAATTCCTGGGCGAATTGCAAAAGTATCCGGACATGGTGACGTGGACCTTTCCTTTGACCATTGCGAAGGCAACGCCCACTGGTGAATTGAAGATCAAAGGCATCCTCGATTATCAGATCTGCGACGATCGCAGTTGCCGTCAAATCAAAACGCCATTCGAAGTCGTCGCGCAAGTGAAAGCGAACTCGACAGCGGCTGAACCGGTCGCCGAAGTGCAACCAACTTTTGAATTCACAAAAGAGGTTAAGAAGAAGCCTGGCCCTGTCACGGTGTTGGCAAAGTTGGCCCCCGCTGACTTTCAAGTGGGTGATACTGTCGAACTGACGGTCTCGTTGAATATTGCTGAAGATTGGCACGTCTATTCGATCACTCAAGAGCCTGGCAATGCAGCAACGGCAACCAGCATCAACTTGTCAACAATAAAAGGACTGAAGCCGCAAGACGAAGGTTTTACACCATCGGTAGCCCCCGAAAAGAAAGACGTCGAGGGTGTCAACGAAACTTACCATCAAGAAATTCACCACGGAGAGATCTCGTGGGTGGCAAAGTTTGAAGCGACCGAACCAAGTGTTGCAATCGATGGCAAGATCACCTATCAGGCTTGCAAGAACGATTCGTTTTGTCTGATCCCAACAACGATCAAGTTCCCACTTTCTGCAGGTGTCGCGGGCACAGGCTCATCGCCAGTCGGTGTCGAGCAACCGATCGCAAATAATGATTCACCAGAATCGAGTACCTCACCCGGAAACATCGAGGAAGCGAACGCATCGGAAGACGTGACGTCGCAGGGCTTGCTTCCGTTCTTGGTGTTGGCCTTCACATCGGGATTCTTGGCTCTGTTGACGCCCTGTGTCTTTCCCATGATTCCGATCACGGTCAGCTTTTTCTTGAAGCAGGCCGAAAGCAAGACTCACCGTCCCGTCTTCACGGCGACTGTTTATTGCCTGGGGATCATCTGCACATTCACTGTGCTCGGTCTCTTGATGGCGGCGGTGTTCGGAGCGTCGTCGTTAACCTCGCTGGTCAACAACCTGTGGTTGAACTTGGCGATCGCCGCCGTTCTGCTGTTCTTCGGCGCGAATTTGCTGGGCATGTTCGAGATTCGAGTTCCCAGTTGGTTGCTGACTTGGTCATCCGGTAAAGAGAGCCAAGGCGGCATCGTTGGTGTCTTGTTCATGGCGTTCACATTCACGCTGGTCTCGTTCACATGTACGTTTGCCTTTGCGGGATTGTTGCTGGTGATGGCCGCTAATGGAGATTTCTTCTGGCCGATTTTGGGAATGCTTGCCTTCTCGACAGCGTTTGCCTTGCCGTTCTTCTTCTTGGCGTTGTTCCCGAGCTTCTTGACCAAGCTTCCCAAGAGCGGCGGTTGGATGAACAACGTCAAAGTCACGATGGGAATGGTCGAGATTGCGGCGGCTTTCAAGTTCCTGAGCGTTGCCGACATCGCCCTGTTCCGAGTCGCCATGTTACTAGATTTCGCCAGCGTCATCATCGCCTGGATCGTGATTGCTGCCTGCACAGGAATGTATCTGCTTGGCATCTTCCGAACACCTCATGATACGCCCACAGACAGCATCTCGGTGACTCGCTTAGGTTTTGCGATGTGCTTCTTTGGCTTGGCAGGTTACTTGACGACAGGCTTGTTCGCCCCTGAAAAAACAACTGGCGCCATCTGGCAAAACATTGCCGCCTTCGCGCCGCCAATCATCAAAGGCGGTGACGATGTCGATGTTGGACCGGTCTTGGAGCATGAAGGGCTGAAGTACGCACTGGACCGCAACCAAGCCATTCAATTCGCCAAACAAAATAACCGACCGATGCTATACGATTTCACGGGTGTCAACTGTGTAAATTGTCGCAAGATGGAGCAACTGATCGCACACGACGATCCCATTCGCGATCGATTAACGGATGTCGTCCTTGTTGCCATTTACGTCGACATCATGCCTCAGATTATCAGCGGCGACTCGGCTTATGATTTGCTGGAAGAGAACCAAGCGTTACAACGCGAGTGGTTCGGCGACATTACTATGCCATCGTATGCAATCGTCACGCCGGATGGAGAAACCCGGCTTTCCGAATTCAAAGGCTACCCACAGCAACGATCAGACTTCGTCGACTTTTTGGACAAGGGTCTGAATCGATGGCGTGAACTGAAAAGCTCACCCGATGCCCAATTGACTAGTCGCTAGCTCATCGGCTGATTCCGATTCGACCTTCGACTTGTGGTAGAGGTAGAGCGTCATCGTCGATATGTACAGATGTCGCCTTAACTCCCAACACTCGGGCATTTCGAATTTCGAGTGCTCCGGTGTTCGCAGCACCAGCAACACATCGTCGGTGGTGACGGTTTCTTTGGCAAGTCGTGTTAGGCTGCGATAAATCTCTTGCTTCGGTCGCAAGTCCTGGATCATGCGATAGGGCGGGTCGAAAAAGACCAAGCTATATGGAAACAATGTTTCCGGCGTCTTTGGACGAAACGACGTCTTCAAAATATCTGCCCGCCAACAGAGGTGCGGTTCCTCGACCCCGATCGCTTCGACATTGCGTCTAAGTAGCTCGTGCGCTTTACGATCCTGCTCGATGAATACAACGCTGCTACTGCCTCGGCTGATGGCTTCGAGCCCGAGCGAACCAGTACCAGAAAAGGCGTCTAAGACGCACCGATCGCGCACCTCGAAGCGAATGTGTTCGAACAAGTATTCTTTCGCTCGATCAGTAATCGGTCGCGTTGTGCGTCCCGAATTCGATAGCAGTTTGCGGCGGCGATATTTGCCAGAAATGATGCGCACGCTTAGTGAGTCCTAGAGGTCAAGGGGCGCTGTCTGTCAGCGCGAGTCCAATCTTCGATTACCAACTAACATACAGCCAACAGCCGCGTATTCAACTGTGTAAGTCGGACTTATTTTGCTCGAGCTGCTCGAAGTGACGTCGAATGATATCGCGTCCTTCTTCGGCTACAGAGCTGAACTTGCTGGCTCGTTTTAAACGAACGGACTCTTCATTGGCGGCTTGAATTGCCGCGTAGGCAGGCGAGTCCTTGCGAATGATGGTGGTTGCCCCGGAATTCGACTCCTCAGGCCCGCCAAGCCAGTCGGCGATGTCATCATCACTAACGTTTTCAGAGTTTGGCTTTTTCTCAAGACCGGCAACTTGAAACAGCATCGGCCCGATCTGAATCGTGTCTCCATGATCAAGCTCGACTTCTTCGCTGATCGGGACATCGTTGACCAGCGTACCGTTGCTGCTGCCC
The DNA here is from genome assembly GCA_002722955.1 of Planctomycetaceae bacterium. Lineage (GTDB taxonomy): Bacteria > Planctomycetota > Planctomycetia > Planctomycetales > Planctomycetaceae. The sequence goes on from PBMZ01000097.1 coordinate 7,598, forward strand.
AGATCTCGCAACCACAAGCCTTCTGTTGTGGAGCGGAAGACGCAATGTTTGCGGCTAATCTCGTCCGTCGCCAACTTAATCTGACAGCCCTCATCACGTCCGACGATGACTTCGGAGTTAGGCAGATTGAGCTTCTTGCCTTTGAGCTTACCAGTTTGAATGATGAGCGACGCTGACATCCAATTAGCCCCGTTTGACCTCAAACATCGTCAATTAAAAAACAAACTACTCGTGCGGTGGAACGACCAATGGTTCCCCACAGTCTGGACAGGTTAATGTTCGCCCTCGATGCACGGGGCTTACTTTAAACCGCTTCCCACAGCGGCAATTAAATCGAATTCGCCGCTCTTCCTTGGGCGTCGCGAGATGAGTCTTCTCCCAAACGGTCTGAGACACTTCACGAACGGTTTCGATCAAGAGCTCGCCCTCGACCGGCTTCACCAAATACTCGTCCGCTCCCACACGACTTGCCAGGTTTCGGGAGTCTTCCATATCGATCGCCGTGACGATCAGAATTGGCACGGAATCGTTCGTCTGCTTCATTCGTTCACAGACTTCGAATCCGGTTTCGTTCGGCAAGATCAGCTCAAGGATGACAAAATCCGGCTTCCGCATCACGAAGATCGACTGTGCTTGCCCGCCGTCTCGAGCGACATAGACTTCGCAGCCTTTGGATTGGAGCAATGCTTTCGTTGAGTCCGCCGTTTCGACGTCGTCATCGACAAGCAATACCATATGAGGCAAGGTTTGTTCTCGCCCCACGTCTCCAATCATTCCGCTCGACATTCAGGCAACCTCTCAAGCTGTCAAATCGACGCAAAACAACACTATAAGGGATACTATAAATCGCAAAATGAAGCAATCGCTTTTCGCGGCGCACATGCGTCATGTAGGCGTTTTGCGGCTTAACGCGATCTTGTGGGGTTGTTGACGATTTGAGATACTTCGCCCCGATTCTGCACTCAACGGTTCGCTGCTGGAAAGGATGCCGGCTTTGTTAGAACCTCCGTCAAAGGAAATGCTGCATCTACTCCGCGATCTGCGGATTTGCACGCTGCGCGATCTCAAGCGTTGCCGGCCGCGCGTGCGCCGACTCGCTCATGATCTGCCGGCTTTCGACTCCGTGTGGATCGACGCACTGGTGCAGGCGCGCAAGTTGACTTCTTTTCAGGCTCGGATTATCGAGTCTCCGCAAGCAAAACTCTTGCAGGTTGGTCCATGCCTTCTCGTTAAGCAACTCGGACAAAGTCAAACTGCGGAAACGTATCTTGCCCGGCGAATCAATGGCAACGAGCGATGCGTGTTGAAACAGTCGACCGTACCACTGGAATCGAAACAGGTTGTTGACAAGAAAATCAAACAATTGACGACGATCGGCAAGTCGTTGGCTCATCCACAAGTCGTCATTCCGCACGCGTTCAATTGGATCGAGAACGACAAAAGATTGCGGCCCGATCGAGGCACACAATCGACAGCCTTTGCTTCGTCCAACCTCTTCGATGGCAATCAATGCTTGGTCACCCTCAGCCGCGTTGTCACGGGGATTTCGCTGACAGAGTTGCTGGTACGACGCGGGCGTTTCCCTAGCGACATCGTTGCCGAAATCGGCCGTCAATTAATCGCAGGGCTTGCGGTCTTAGAGCAATTCCAGCATACCCACGGCGCCATCAGCTTGTGCAATGTCCGTATTACACCAACCGGACACGCCGTGATGGTCGATGCTGGATTGGTGGCCGCCACGCACTCGGAATTCACTCGTCCAATCAACGAGGCACCCGAACGATACGATGGGATCGCGCCGGAATTGATTGGCACGGGAAGACCACCAAACATTAGTTCGGACATCTACGCAATCGGCTGCTTGCTTTGGCAATTGCTGGCTGGCCGACCTCCGTTTCCAACTGGCGACCCTCTGGCCAAATTGGCTGCGCACCAAACACAACGAATTTGCGATGTTCGCAAGTGGGCGCCGGATACTCCCGAGGCACTCGCTAATGCCATCGCTGCGTTTACAGAACCAAACGTTGAGAAGCGTCCACAGTCCGCAATCCAACTGCTCGAACGAATGGGGACGCCAACACGATTGGGGCGAGGTAAGCTCAGGAAGTTTTATCGGCTGTTCCAAGTCAGCGTGCCCAAGTCGACCAGTAAGCCTCGAGTTTCTCGGCTTAGCAAAACGGCTGCTGCTGCATTATTGCTGGCATGTATTTGCTGGGGGTTATTTGATAGCGGAGCACGAAGCACACTGCTGAATCTGCAATCACAACTATTGGGCGACACTTCCGCTGCGCCGCGAGAGACGGAATCGGCGGTGACTGTTGTCGAGCAAAAACCGCGGACGGACGAGATCCCGGAACCTGACGCCTTTGGTATCGTGCACCTCGATCCGGGGACTACTTATGCTGCAGGGAGTATACGTGCGGTCGGTGATGTCATAATCCACACGAAAGGCCCACGCGCAGCAGAGATTCTTGTCGAGGATAAGCCGCTCAGCATTCTTGCGACTTCGGTCCGAATCAATAATGTCGTCATCAAGCAAGTGTCACCAACGAACGACGCTTCCCCGGTCTTAGTCGAAGTGCAGTCTCACCAGTTAAAGCTGGATGGCGTCAACTTTTCTGCTGCGGCCAACATTCAGGACAACGAGCGAGCGTTTATCTCGTGGACGTCCACTGGCAACTCACCCTCACGCGACGGCTACGTACAAGTCAAGAATGTCGTCTTCGCCGGCCGGGGAAATGCAATTCACTTGAAATCGTGTCCCGCACGAACATCGATCGAGAATTGCTTGAAATCAGACGATGGCGGACTGATTCGGGTAACTCCGCCAACGGCCGGCGCGCAATGGCAACTGGCCATGAGCCATTTGACACTTCGGAAATCCGGACCGATGTTGACTGTAAATCTGCCCGAGCGACAACGGCTGGGGTACGTCTTCATGCAACTCGACAACAGCGTTCTCGACTTCTTGTCCGACACGGCCATGATCGACTTAGTGGGCACACAGCACCCCAGCGACTGGTCTTGGCTGAAATTGGACGGCGAGGGCTCGCTGACAACAGCCACGTTTCAAGCTGCCACGTTCACTGATCCATCTGATAGCGGAACCGTTTCTCGAGAAGATATTCCGAATCTTGGCGGCATCGCAGCTTCGCCTTTCAAGTTCGTTGGAGAAATCGATGGTTCTCCATCGAACTCTGAAGTCGACACTCGTGCCGTTGTTGGTTTGACAAACAATAACGGCACAAGCCTCGCTGGACCTGGCATCATTGCTTCTCGGCTGATTCGCTGATCGTCGCAGCGTCGTCACCACGAGTTCTCACAAACAGCAACGTAATGACACAGCTGTAAAGAAAGGTCACCACCATCGCCAGGCTGGCCAAGACGAAAGCGTCGCGAAGTGGGCTTTCGTGCAATAGGCGACCGCGGGCAAGATTTGCATAGCTTCCGATACACCAAACGATCACCGGCAAGAGCATGTACTGGACGATCTGAATGATACTCATGATCCGCCCGATCACATGATTCGGTGCTTCACGTTGTAGGGTTGTGTGCCCCAGGATTCCAATAATCGTTGCGGTCGTGCCAATTCCAAATTGCACCACCATGGCCACGGCGAGTGTGGGAACGAAGCTCATGCCAAGATAAACAGCACTCAAAGAAATCAACGCGACCGGCACAAACATCATCAATCGTCGGCTTCGCCCCGCTAACATCGGAAACGCGAAACCACACAGCATCGCGCCGACACCATAGGCCATGTCTAAGAAGCCGAACCCTGCCGATCCCGCCCCCAAAACCGTCTTGCTGTAACCTACTTGCAAGACATTCACAATTTGGGCGGATACGCGGGGTACGATTGCTAACAGGACGAAACCAAACAATGCCAGGTCCGCTCTAACCGCTCGAAGACCTTCACGGAACTCTTGTAGAAAGCCTGACAATTCGGAATTCCGTTCATCTCGATTTCGATCCGGCCACCACCTTTGAATCACGAACCATCCCACAACGGCCATCGACAAACCAACAGTGTCGATCGCGAAAGCGCCTAGCGGCCCGATGGTCGAGTAGAGGACACCGGCCAACCCGGCCCCTGCCAAGTAACCACCATTGAACAATGCCGTGTTGATTCCGTTCGCGTGAAGCAACTCTTCCTTCGAGAGATGCTCTTGAAGGTACGCTGTCAGCGCATTCCAGAACAAAGCATGAGTCGTCGAAGTCAAAACACCATAAATGTACAAGTGCTGCGATCGAAACTCTCCCAACAGCATCAGCGTCATCAGGCCGATGTTGACCAGAGCAGGATTCGCCAACGAGAAAGCCACAAGGAGACGTCGATTCCAACGATCGACAATGACTCCAGCGAATGGCATTGTAAGCAACGCTGGAGCCCAGAAGGCGATGCTGAGCCAAGCAACGGACTCGGTCGATTCCGTTTCCGTATAAGTGATCCAATAACTGGCCACAAAGTGAAACCCACCACCAATCGCCGACATCAACGAGATCATCAGAAAAAATCGATAACCAGGCCGGCGAAGTGGATTGGTGGGAGCGAGCCAGTTCTGCAATTGATGACCTCGGGATTTCGTCGAATTCCAGCAAGCGACGCGGTATGATGGCGTCAACCCCTTCATAACTCAAAGGACTAGACAGTGAAACTGCTGGGAAGTTCATTTTTGTTGCTTTGGGCACTGGTCTGGACGGCCGGCGTCGGTGCGTTTGATTGCATCATGGGCTATCAAGCATTTCAGCAGCTCCGGACGAGTTCCTTTGATTCAACAGACGGAAAGGTCACCGTCTCGCGTGCAGTTGCTGTTGATGACGATTCCACGAAATTGGAGTTGGCCTACACATATCGTGTCGGTGTCGTTGCCTTTACGGGCAATCAATACCGTTACGACGACATGGGTTCGAACGATGGCTATGCCGAAGAATTGGCCGAGAGGTTGCCGGTCGGAACGGTTGTCACGGTCTTCTACAATCCAAGCGATCCAAACCAAGCCGTCTTGGAAACGGGGATCAACGGTGGCAACCTCTTCATGGCCCTGTTTCTGACTCCGTTCAACTTAATCATGCTCGGTTCTTGGTACGCCGTCTTCGCCAGTCGGGAGAACGACGAAGACGAAGAGAATCCCTTTCCTCAGCGCGAAGACGAGTTCGATCAAAAGACCTACGTCAACCTCGACACGGCCAGCGCCTTGATTCGAGCCGCGGGGACTTTGATGGGGCTTTGCTTTTTCTCAATCTTCATTGTTGGATTCACCTATGGATTCCACGCCCCGTTTGGCTTCATGATCGCGTACTGGATCGGAATCGTGGCGATTACCACATTCGTCTGGTTCCACACCAACAAAAAAGTGAAGCGAGGTGATTATGATTTGGTTCTGGATCCTCTCGAGCGAACTGTGTCGATACCGCCAAACTCGAAACGCCGACGGCGAACGACGATCGATGTCAGCGATGTCAAAGGAATTCGGTTGCGTTCCATCTATCCCAAGTCGGATGAAGAACGCGTCGAGTACATCCCCACGTTGATCGTCGATTCGGAGGGTGAAAGTCATGAGCGATCGATTGTCGTTTACTATGAGGAGGACAAAGCGATCCAGTTGACAGAGTGGTTTCGCGATCGGTATGACTTGGAAGGCATGACGATCAACGATGACAACGATTTTGATGAGGACGACGAGTGATTAATCTGAGTGGAAAGAAGGCTCTGGTTACAGGCGCCGGAAGAGGCATCGGCAAGGGATGCGCGTTGGAGCTAGCTCGAGCAGGAGCCGACTTGGTGATCAACGATCGCCCCGGAAGCGAGCATCTCGAACAGACCAAGAGCGACATCCTAAAGCTTGGCGTTTCTTGCCACGCTCTTCCACAGGATGTGTTTTCTCGACCGGGATGTGAACAGTTAGTCGCCGACGCCATCGAGTCTTCTGGTCAGATCGACATTCTGGTCAGCAATCCCGCGTACAGCCGTCGTTGCGAGTTCTTGGATTACGACCCTGAGGTCTTCGAGCAAACATTGCAAGGCACGCTACTCAGCGGTTTCCACATGAGCCAATTGGTCGCTCGTCACATGGTCGAGCGTGGCGGCGGTGGCAAGATGGTTTTCATCTCCAGCGTGCAAGCCGAGATGCCAATTGCGCGATGTGTTGCCTATGGTGCCGCAAAAGCTGGTGTGAATCACATGGTTCGATCGATCGCCGTCGAGTTGGCTTGCCATAAAATCAACGTCAACGCGATCGAACCTGGTTGGATCGATACGCCAGGCGAACATGAGTCGTTCTCGGAAGAGACGATTCAAGAAGAAGGCAGCCGCTTGCCTTGGGGACGCATGGGGACTCCGCAAGACATCGGCCAAGCCGCCACATTCTTGTGCTCTGACCAAGCCGATTACATCACCGGCAGCATCTTAGCAGTGGACGGCTTATTCCGTTACAAGGATTGCCGCGCCGAAGACGCGATTCAGTAGCGCGTCTCCGTTGCCGATTCGGTAGCTACCTGACCACTCTGTCAGGAATTCGAGATAGGGAGATCGATGAAGAACTACGATTACCGATCGACAAGAGTGCTCACCAATGTGGTGACATGCTTCTTTCTCTTGACGTTGGTCGCGTACTGTGGATTTGTGATTGCGCTCTTTTTCATGACGCAATTGGATCAAGCCCAGTTACTTGGTGACGATGGTCATTTTTCTGATTTGGCTGCACAGAACGCACACGCATTGTCGCCCGATCTAATCAACACTTCGCCAGGCTGGTGTGTTGGCTGGTATTTTGTGCCTTTCCTGAATCTCTTTCGCCCCTACAGAACCATGGTGGAGATTTGGCAGGCAAGCGATCATCGAGACCCACGGGAATCGGAAAAGAGACGAAGCATTGTTGGAGTTTGGTGGGGCTTCTGGATTATCAACATCTTGTTGAATCGCTTCAGTAGCTATTCCGAGAGGCGCGGTCATGAAATTGAATCAGCCCAATTCGATATGATCACTTCGCCGGCGTTTATCATTCTGACTTTTGCCGTCATTAAGTTGACTCGCGGTTTGTGCCACATGCAAGAGGCAAAGTTTCAAGCAAACCCATCACTAGATGGGGACCCTCTTCATGATTACGAACAATGCCCCGCGTGCGGAGAACCGGTCGTCGCGACGACAATCACGTGCGAATTGTGCGGCGAAGACTTGAGCTACTAGCCGCTCAAGTGCCCGCACGACTTCAGGGCGACCACGAATCCGGGGCCACGATTCTACGAGTTCAACAGATTACACCTCCGGCAAAATCCAAGGCTTGCGCCATTCCGGACGGCCGCGGAGTGCGTTGGCTTCGTCGTCGTTTTCGAAGACTTCTGTCTTGGAATCCAAGACAAGTTCGCGGCCGACTCGAGCCGAGATGTTGCCTGCGTGACAGAGAACTGAAGCCGGATGGCCAACCGTTTCCACATCGCAGTACGGTTTCTTGCGTGACTTGATGCAGTCAATAAAGTTCTGTACGTGCGGTGCCTCGTGGCTATCGCCGGCAACTTCCTTGATCAATTTGTTGCCGGGCCCGTAAGCGCGCCATCGACGGTTGCCGAGGATGATGTAGCCCTTGTCGCCATAGACGGCAGAACCTTCGCTCTCGCCGTGGAATCCGTAAGGAGCCCAGATCCGCATCTCGTACGTCAAGATTCTCGGCACGGTTTCGTCATCGTACTGATAGCTGACTTGCAGCGTGTCTGGAAATTCTTGTGCATCGTTGAAATACCACTTACCGCCAAAGCTGGCGATACGGCGTGGTAGATAAAGTGGCTTTCCGCCTTCAGCTTGAACCGCCGTGCTCAGAGCTGCGAAGGCCATATCGAGGCGATGGACGCCGTCGTTACCAAGATCGCCTGTGCCGTAATCAAAAAACCAGCGCCATCGGCCGTGGAAACGATTCACGTTAAACGGTCGCTTCGGAGCCGCTCCACACCACATGTCGTAGTCGACACCAGCCGGCGGGTTACTGTCCTTCGGAAATCCAATGTTTCCTTGCCGCGTGCTCTCCCAGGCCTTGGCGACTAGGCACTTGCCCAAAGCACCCGTCTTGATATATTCCAATGCCGATTGGAGCCGCGTCGTCGACCGATGCTGCGACCCCATTTGAACGATCCGCTTATGCTTTCGCATCGCTGCGACCATTCGTTGCCCTTCGACAATGTTGTGGCTATCAGGTTTCTCGACATAGACGTCTTTCCCTGCCAAACACGCCAGAATTGTTGGGATCGCGTGCCAGTGATCTGGGGTGCCGACGACCAATGCGTCGATGCTGTCATCGTCGATCAGTTTGCGGAAGTCCTTTTCGATTTTGGGCTCTTTGCCTTGAAGCTGCGTTACCTTTTCCAGCGTCTTACCAACGCGGCTTGGATCAATCTCGGCGATGGCAACGATTTCCGCGTTCGGATTCGCGGCGAAGCTTGAATTCAACGAGTATGCTCGGCCACCAGCTCCCATGACGCCAACGCGAACTCGTTCGCCCGCTGATCCTTTCGCAACTTGAGAATCCGTAAGAACACTGGAGGCGGCAGCCGTAGCGGCCATTGCCGTTGAATGCTTCAAGAACTGTCGGCGCTTCATGGTTCGCTCCTTTTCGCGTTAATCGGAAAGCCCATCGCTTGCAGCCTCGTATTCTGACAAACAAAATCGAGATGTTGTAGGCGAAAGCATATTTCTTCCGCCAACTTTCCCCAGAAGCGATAGCAATCTTTAAAGTGTTTTAGACGAGGTTTTCGCGAATTGAGCTTTCAGTTCATCGTTGACGAATTCCTAAGCGGCCGGCGAATTGATCACTTCTTGATACGTCAGTTTCGCAACTATTCGGCGGCCCGCATGCAACGGATGGTGCGTCTTGGTTATGTCACCATCAACGATGTGATTGCGCACTGTGACCAAGTGGTGTATGCTCGCCAATCTGTATCCATCCGCTTGGTTGATCCACCGGACAAACTGTATGAGCCTGAGGTCATCAAACTCGATGTGATTTACGAAGATCCGTGGATCATTGTTCTGAACAAGTCAGCGGACCTGATCGTGCATCCCACAGGCAGTTTCGATAGCGGGACTCTTGCCAACGCTGTGCAACATCACTTCGATCAGCAAACGGAGGTCCGCGGATTAATTCGGCCAGGGATCGTTCATCGACTGGACCGAGAAACCAGCGGCTTGATCGTGATGACCAAAGAGCACACAGCGCACCGAGGCTTGATGGATCAATTCGAACATCATCGGGTTTCGAAGAGTTACCTGGCTGTAGTTGAGGGACTTGTCGAAGCTGACAACCAATTCATTGACTTCCCAATTGGTAGACTCACGACGTGGAAAAGTCCACTTATGTCTGCTGCCGAGACAGCTCAGGATGCCAAGCCAGCGTCAACGTTTGTTTCCGTCGTTCGGCGCGGCGAACGACGGACTTTGGTCGAAGCGACCCCGTTTACGGGAAGGCAACATCAGATTCGAGTTCACTTGTCAGCGGTTGGACATCCCATCGTTGACGACCCGGACTACACTGCATTCGCAGCTCGTGAAGATCGCATTGATGAGTCGATCCGATCGATGGGGCGGCAAGCCCTTCACGCTTGGCGGCTTTCCTTTCGACATCCGATCGATAGTCGGCATTTGGCTTTCGAAACGTCGCCGCCAGACGAATTCGATCGATTGTTGATCCACGAGTGACTTGAGATTCGCGGCCGATTTCATCAATGTGTTTGCTTCGAATTATCCTGAAGTCAAGCTCGAAGAAGATACACGATGAAAGCTATTAGCCTTGTTGAACCGAAGCATTTTGAATACGTCGACATCGACGATCCTGGCAAACCCGGCCCCGGTCAAGCATTAGTTCGCACAGACCGAATGGGGATATGCGGAACAGATCTGAGCGGTTACCTCGGCAAGATGCCATTCTTTCAATACCCGCGGATTCCGGGACACGAGTTGGGGGTCGAAGTGCTCGAAGTTGGCGACGGTGTCGGCAACGTAATTGCTGGCGACCGATGTAGCGTCGAGCCTTACATGAACTGCGGCGAGTGCTATGCGTGCCGAAAGCGCAACACCAACTGCTGTGCTAGCTTGAACGTGATCGGGGTCATGGTCGATGGCGGCTTATGCGAACGATTTCTGATCCGCGCCGACAAGTTGCACAAATCCGAAAAGCTCAGCTTCGAGCAACTTGCCCTGGTGGAAACGCTTGGCATCGGTTGTCACGCGACGGATCGCGGTGCCCCAGCCGAAGGCGATCACGTCTTGATCATCGGGGCGGGACCGATTGGACTGGCGACGCTCGAGTTCACTCGGCTGACGGGAGCGACCATCACGGTGATGGATATGGTCGAATCGCGTTTGCAGTTTTGTCGCGACACTTACGGAATCCAACACACGGTTCAATTCAAAGCTGACGGCAGTGAAGTCGAACAAATGCAGGCAATCACCGATGGTGATATGTATGCCGTCGTCACCGATGCCACTGGCAACAATCACTCGATGGGCAGCGCCGTCAACTACTGTGCTCAAACGGGATCATTGGTGTACGTCGGCATCACAACGCAGGAGATTAGCTATCCTCACCCGCCAGTTCACAAGAAAGAATTGACGATCAAGGCGTCTCGGAACGCCCTGCCTTCTGACTTTGGCCGCATTATCAGCTTGATTGAAGATGGCACGATCAACACGGATCCGTGGATCACCCATCGGACACCGTTTGATGGCGTTGTTGAGAACTTCGACTCGTACACGAAGCCGGAAACTGGCGTGATCAAGGCGATTATTGAGGTCGCATCTTAGAACGCCGCAAGTCACATCAGAGCAACACATAACTGTTCAACGCCAAGCCGGAAGGCGCCGGCTAGTCTCAATGAAACCAGACTAGCCGGCGCCTTCCGGCTTGGCGTTAAACGGTTTAGCTCTAGATTAGCCCGTAGGAACTATCGTCCTGCCGTTTCCGTTCCTTTCAACTCGGCCAGATAATCAACCGCGATGCTAATCAGCTCTTTGTTGTAGTAGTTTTCTGGGAAGATTGGCTCTTCTTCATTGATGCCAGTGCCTTCTTTCTTTTCTTCCTTTTCGTCTTCTTCTTTCTTGTCCTTGTCTCGCTCTTCGCGAAGCTTCGACTCGTTCAAAGTCACGGACTTGCGGTTCTTTCGAGACAGATAGTGGTCGATGTCAGTTTGAAGCTTGTTGAACTCGTCGTCGTTTTGAATGCGTTTTTGACTGGCGGCCGCCAGTTTCTTCGCGATCTTGTCGTTGATCATTCCGTAACTCGGAGACGGGGCGACATCGATTTGATCGAATTCTAAAGCGTTGTCGAGGTACTGTTCACCCAATTCCATGTTGTCCAACATCGATGGCAACACGACGTGTGAGCGAACACCACGATTTTGCGTGCTGTCACCGTTCACGCGGTAAAATTGCTGAATCGTGAGCTTCAAAGCGCCCACTTCTTTCTCATTGTTAAACGGCAACTGGAACGCTCGAGTATTAACGTCCATGACGTTTTGGACTGTTCCCTTTCCGTGAGTCGTCGTGTCACCAACGATCAAACCACGGCCATAATCCTTGATAGCTCCCGCGAAGATTTCGGATGCTGATGCCGAGAGTCGGTTGCATACGACAACCAGCGGCCCTCGATAGGCCTCGCCAGCGTCTTCGTCCTCATGAGTTCGCACGCGTCCTGTCGGATCCTTGACCTGAACGACAGGCCCTTCATTAATGAAGAGGCCGGAAACTTCAATCGCCTCCGTCAGTGCGCCGCCGCCGTTGGATCGCAGATCGATCATCACGGCATCAACATCACCGCGCTGAGCGAACTTGGCCAACTGCTTTTTGACGTCGCGAGCCGTGCTCTTGAAGTCGGGTAGATTCAATTGAGCACCTTGGAAGTCACGATAAAAGCTTGGAATGTTGATCACACCAATCTTTGCACTACTCGATCCAATTCGATCCGATACGTCGATGACTTCACCACGGACGGCTGAGGTCTTGGACAAATCGATCTTCTTTCGAGTCAACTCGTAGACGACAACTTCGCCGGATTCACCTTTCTTCACCCGCAAGCGAACCACGGTGCCTCGCTTGCCACGAATCTGACGCACGACTTTGCTGAGTTTCATTTCGACGATGTCAACAATGTCGCCCTCTGCCTGTCCGACGCCGACAATCTTATCGCCAACCTTCAAGCGTCCGTCGTCAAAAGCCGCACCACCTTCGACAATGTCAGCAACAATTGTGAAGCCGTCCTCGGATCGCAACGCCGCGCCAATGCCGTCTAAACTTAAACGCATGGCGATTTTGAATTCTTCTCTCGATTCCGGCGACATGTAGCTGCTGTGAGGATCAAAGCAGTGCGTGAAGGCCGATAGATATGTTTCCAGCTTTTCGCTGTCTTCGGTGTCTTTGATCGCTTTAACCAAAGTTCGATAGCGTTTGTGCAACCGTTCCTTGGCTTCATCGCCGACGACGTCTTCCAGCTTCAAATTGAGCGTTTCGTACTTGACGCGTTTTCGCCAACGATCGTCCAGATCAGCGGGGGTCTTGGCCCAGCCAAGCGTGTCGGCATCGGTAACCAACACTTCATCCAACGAAAAATCATGTTCCGCGTCGATCATCTTATGCGCGTGAGCAACTCGTTCCTCGAAGCGTTGCAAATAGAGCGAAAAGACGGTGTAAGCAAAGTCGACGTTGCCCGCTTTGACCAAATCATCCAATTGATGGCGATACTTTTGCAGGTCGGCGATATCGGTTTCCAGGAAGTACAGCTTTTGGGGGTCCAGCAGTTCGACGTATCGCTTCAGAAGCCGTTCCGAGATTTGATCGTCAATCTTGCTTTGACTGATGTGATACTTGGCAACTAAACGAGCCACCAATCGAGCCGTCTTTTGATCTTCTTTTGAGGGAGTTCCCAACTGTTGAGCGAAGATCGTGGTCGCGACCAACAAAACCATGCCAAGAGACAACGTAATTACGGGTCGCGAGGGTGTGCGCAAGCTCATAAATCCTGATCCTCATAAGGTGAGTCGTTCAGCAGAGAACTAATTTCACCAAAAACGGTGATCCTTACCGCAAATTGGTGCAACTGCAAATCTTACCGGATCCACCAACTTGATACAATAGGCGGTTCAGGTAGCCGCTTCGCGCATCCTAACTCACAGCAAGAGGTTAGGAATTCAACACTGAAGAAATATTCCAAGCCAGCAACTCCAATCAGCACATCGTCGACCAGCTTGCAGCGCCAAGACTGCCCCCGCGTTGGAGTCCAGGCTTTAGCCGCTTCTGCGCCGACCCAATGCGCGTTTCGCTACGAAGAAGGAAGAGTGCTTCAAATGACCGGATCAGCAGCCTCTAAGTCCATCAGGATTTCTGCGGACAACTGGAACGTCTCATCGATCTCGCCCGGATCGGCTATGATGCGGTCGTCGCTTTCGTTTCCGGCAAGGGTGTCGGCAGTCGAACCTTGACCATTGATGAAGTCCTCACCGTCGCCGCCGAGTGCGATGTCCTTGCCGCCGCCAGCCAGAATCGTGTCTCGACCGTCGCCACCGGTAATGATGTCGTCGCCGCCGTTGCCAATGATGCGATCGTGTCCGTCCATACCGGCAATTAAATCGTTACCCATACCACCAACAACGGTGTCATCACCGTCGCCAGCATTCACGGTGTCATTCCCGTCCCCAGCGTTGATCGAATCATCGCCGTGATCGCCGCGAATCAGATCGTTGCCAAGTTGCCCCATGATCGTGTCACCGTCACGGCCACCATCTAGAGTGTCGGAGCCTGTGCCGCCGAAGATCTTGTCGAAGCCGGTGCTTCCGGTGATCGAATCGTTGCCAATGTTTCCGGCAAGTGTGTCGTTGCCAGCACCGCCATTAACAGTGTCGTCGCCATCGTTGCCGCTCAAGCGATCGATGCCTTCGCCGCCGGATAGACTGTCGTCGCCGTCGCCACCGCGGAGTGAGTCGTTACCAACATCGCCCGTGATCACGTCATCGCCAGCGTCGCCATCAATTTGGTCTTCGCCATCGTTGCCGGCCAGCACATCATCGCCGCCGCCGCCAGCAATCACGTCGTCTCCAACATTCCCGAGAATCGTATCGGTATCGTTTGAACCGGTCAGAACATCGTCGCCCTCGCCGCCGTCAACGATTACTTGAACTAAGCCCAAGTCCGCGCCGGCCCCAGAAATGGTGTCGTTGCCTCTTCCGCCATTGATTTCCAGTTCGAAGAGAGGCAATTCGTCTAGGTCGGTGTACATCAATTCGTCGTTGCCGCCGTTCCCATTGATAACAACTCGTTCGACTTCATCATCAACGTCGATAGTTGCACCGCGTTCGGTCACTTGCAACGACGCAGCGATAATCACATCGCCACCTGGCGAGAATGTCAGTTGCTGGCTTGCCGTGATCGCGTCCTTGTTCGAGCCGCCTCGAACTTCAACCTCGTCCAAACCCTCACCGCCGCTAATCGTGTCGCTGCCATCGGGCTCGCCACGCCAGATGAAGTCGTCGTCGCCTTCGTTTCCGTTGAGGACATCGTTGCCACCTTGGCCTTGCAAGCGATCGTTGCCTTCACCGCCATTGAGCGTATCGTCTTCGCTGCCGCCGAACAGGTTGTCGCTACCAGCACCACCGTTTAGAAGGTCTTCGCCCATGCCGCCAATGACCAAGTCACTGCCATCAGCACCACTGATCGTGTCATTGCCACTGCTACCACGCATGGTGTCACCGATGTCCGCGGTGAGTGGTCCACCGGGGCCAGTTCCAGGAGGTGGAGGATTCGGAGCTCCGCTATCATCATCCAAAATGGTGACTTGAGCTTGCCCCGTTGAGATTTGGGCGTTGACCGGATTCGACAGGTTGACGAAGAACGTTTCGTCGGCCTCAGGATCAAGGTCCGTCAGGATGTTGGCCGTAATCGTTTCCGTCGAGCTACCAGGCTGGAACGTCACCGTCCCGCTGATCGCCGAGTAGTCGACTCCGGCTGTTGCCGTCCCGTCCGCGGATGCAAAGTCGACAGTCACTGGAATCGGTGAACTTCCAAGCAATGAGAAAGTGACGTCGACTGAAGAGCTTGACCCACCAACAACGGTTGCCTCAAAGATCGACACGTTGTCGCTGCTAAAGTTATTCGCTGCGATGTCGATATCTCCGTCGCCATCAAAGTCGGCCGTCGTCGTTCCGCGAGGATCCGTGCCTGCATTCAATACAACTGGAGCAGCGAACGTTCCGTTGCCATTGTTGAATAGTAGAACGACTTGAGTGCCACCACTGCCTGGGCTGTGTGTTGTAATGACCTCGAGGTCTCCGTCGCCGTCCAAATCATCGGAATGGATGGATCTGGGAAATGCTGCGGTGGTTGAGTCCAGCGGTGCCGCAAAGTTGGCGGTTCCATCATTGATCAGAATCGAAACAACCGCAGAACTGCCACCCGTTTCTCGGGCCACCGCGATGTCATTGTCGCCATCACCATCAAAGTCAGCAATCTCGGGAAGTCCGGTGGACGACATTAAGTCCATCTGAGCAGCGAACGTCGCGTCTCCGTTGTTCAACAGAACGCTGACGCCACCGCTGATGCTAACGACCAAGTCCGGATCGCCATCGCCATCCAAATCACCGCTGTCCAAGAAGTCCGTCGTCGGGCCAGCGCTGGCTCCGGCTACTGGAATCAGGTTCGGGGCACTAAATGTGCCACTTCCATCGTTCAGCATGATGCTGACTTGAGTCGTAGCCGCAGCGTCCAACAGTGCCAGATCGATGTCACCGTCGCCATCATAATCACCGACAGCGATGGCATCGTTCGAATCGCCACCCGAGTTGAAGCTGGTCGCAGCAAAGTTCGCCGCACCATCATTCAAGAAAATCGTGACTTCACCCGTGTTTTCAATCGTCCCACCTTGTGGGCGAGTGTCGGCGATGTCCAAGTCACCGTCACCATCGAAGTCCGCGACAGCCAACGCGTTGGAGCGGCTGCCGGCTTGCGGATCAAACAGTTGAGCAGGACCGAAAGTACCGTCGCCGTTGTTCAGCAAGATTTCCAATTCACCTGCAAAGTTGAAGTTACTGACAGCGAGGTCTTGATCTCCGTCGCCGTCAAAGTCGCCGTCGACAATATCATTGGGCGTGTTGACAACTGGAAACGTTGCTTGCGTATAAGTCACCGTTGGCGGATTGCCTTCGACAACAGACGCGTCGCTGATCGAGATCGACGGTTGAATACTCAGCAGTAAATCGTCGCCAGCACCACCGTCCATCGTGTCTGCTCCACCACCGCCGACCAAGGTGTCGCTGCCACCTTGACCATTGATGATGTCGTCATCGCTGCCGCCATTTAAGCTGTCTCGACCAGCACCACCAAAGATACGGTCGTTGCCCGATGAGCCATCAATCGTGTCGCCTTGCATGCCGCCGATCAGACGGTCAGCACCCGTCCCCCCGATCAGCGAGTCTTCATCCTTGCCGCCATTCAAAGTGTCGTCACCAGCGCCGCCGTTTAGACTATCCTGGCCGGCTTGTCCGAACAGACGATCGTCACCGCCCCCCCCCGTGATCGAATCGTTGCCGCTGCCGCCGCGAGCCAATCCGCCACCGCCGCCGACAGTGATGATGTCGTCACCCGCGTTCCCATTCACGGTCGATGTGCCAGCACCACCATCTAGAGTGTCCGCACCATTGCCGCCACCGATGCTGTCGTCGCCAGCGTTGCCAGTGACCGAATCTTCTCCATCGCCAGCGCTAATCGTGTCGTTACCAGCGTCTCCTGAGACCGTGTCGTTTCCATCACCAGCGTTGATGCTGTCGTCAGCAGCTCCACCAGAGATCTGATCATGACCGTCACCGCCGCTGATCGTATCCGCACCGCCTTGCCCAGTAATTGTGTCGTCGCCGTCTCCGCCAACAATCAGCGTTGAGATGTTCACACTTGCCGTCAAGTTGTCGTCGCCGTTGCCGCCATCGACTTCGATTGTCAGATTCGGATTCGTGAAGTCCGCGGATGACACGCCCGTCAGGTCGATCGTGTTCTCGGTATCGCTACCTACGATAAGCATACTCTCAATGGAACTGGCCAAGACCCCCGCCTGGACCGTCACGGGCGAGAACGCGCCACCACCGCTGGCTGACTCAATCAACAGGTTTCCGCTCAGAGAACTGACACGAATTGAATCGTCCGCGTCAGAAAAGACGGACAGAGAACCATTCACGAACAGTGCCGAGATCGACAACAACGTACGGTCTTCGAGACTCTCAACAAAACGTTGACGAGCTTGTAGTTGGCGACGACGACGAATTCTGCGAAGTAACGACTTGAGCCGCATGGTTCCCTCCGTGGAACTGATTTCCTGCCCGAACGCAGCTGTGTGAGTTGCGGAAAACGGCATCAGACGCGTCGGCGCGTGACGCACGTGCGCGATCCCCCTATTCACAAACAACTGACTATGGATTCGCAATCAAAGCCGACAACCCGCGTGTCGCTTACAGCCCCAATCTTCCGAGTATTGGCATCGACCGGTCTGTTCGGAGCGACACAGCTAATCCTTGGTTGCGCGTCGATGCGTAAATCCCTATCGACGGCTAAAATCCGCACTAAACACAAAACTAGGAACTGCCGGAACGACTCGCATCCTGTGCAGTTGCGGCATAATCGTTACAAGACGACCGAATCGCGCGAAACTTTGCGGATTGTATCGGTCAAGCCACCCCAAAGTGGCCATCACTCTCCGAGTAATGAGCCTTGCTCTGCCGTGGCGGAGAAAGAAAGGAGCACACACAATTCGAACATCGCCGTGGAAGGCTCATCACTCGGAGAGTGATGGCTATTTTGCAACGCTCATCGCTGCCTCGGCCGCGGCCTCACCACTGGCGATGCAGTCCGGAATGCCAACACCGTCGTAGGCGTTGCCAGCCAGATGGATGCCTTGCAGATTGGCTTCCAATTCCCGAATCCGGCGGATTCGGTTCAAGTGACCCACATGATACTGCGGCATCGACTGAGGATGCCGTGAAAGCGTCGAGTGCAAAGTTGCCATCACACCAAAGATGCTCTTCAGTTCTTCTATGACGATCTGCAGTACTTCGGAATCGTCAGCTTCGAGGACCTCGGGTTGCAAAGCGCCACCGATAAATGTCCTCAACTGAATACAACCATCGTCGGCGCGATTGGGGAATTTCCGGCTAGGAAACGAAACCGCCAAGATACGTCGGTTCTCGATCTTCGGGATGACCAAACCAAATGCATCCATTGGATGCTGAACATCCTGAAGCCGATGTGTTGTGACAGCAACAGCACTGGATGCGTACTCAATTTGCCGAAGGTCTGACGCTAACTCAGAGCAAAGATCGTCCAAACAGTCTGCCGCGCGAAACGCCGGCAGTGCAAAGATCACTTCGTCGGCGTTGACTTCGGTCGCCTTGCCATCAGATACGAGATGAAGGCTATACGTTTCTGACTCCGCACCCTTGGCGACTTTGATCAGCTTCGTTGATGCCATCAAATTGACATTGCCGCGAATCCGTTCAACAAGAGCATCAACGATGCTCCGCAATCCATTCTTCGGCGTCGTGAACAAACCGTAACGAGCACCGGATGCGGCTTCCTTGGCTTTCTTTTGCTTGTTTTGCCGTCGCAAACCTCGAATCAGACTGCCGTGCTCTTGTTCCAAATCCCAGAACCTGGCCATCGTGGCGCGCAGGCTGAGTTTCTCGGGATCAGACGTGTAGATGCCGCCTACCATGGGTTGAACAATGCGCTCAAGGGCCTCGGTGCCAAATCGGCGGCGGACAAAGTCCGCGAGACTTTCGTCCCAGTCATCCAGTTCTTCGTCTCTAAGACGCTTTGGCGGAAGAAAGTATTCCGAGCCCATCCGCAGCTTGCCGACGATGCTGAAGATTGGAGACTTCAGAATCGGCCAGACTTTGGCCGGCGAGAGTAACATGAAGCCGTCGGGGACCTCTGTCGGGTTGCCGTTCCGAAGAACCAACGAACGACGATACGTCGCGTCGGTATCAAGCAGCGAATCCTGAAACCCAAGCCGTTCGCAAAGCCGCACACCGGCCGGTTTGTTGGTGATGAACGAGTCTGGCCCTAACTCGGTCACGAAGCCGTCGATGGACTCGGTTTGAATGATGCCGCCGAAGCGATCACTGGCCTCGACCAACGTGACCTCAACCGGATGTGATTCCGCCAACTCCACCACACGATGCGTGGCTGCTAAACCGGTTATCCCGGCACCGATCACAACTACACGGCGTGGCTTGGCAACTGACATCGATAATGGACGAAGATTACAGAATTATGAATGTGAAACACGAAACCTCGCCCGACGATACTGGCGAGAAGGTCACCGTTGTTGCGACTGTCGCCGTCCCGGCGGCCGTCTTCGTTCGGGAGCCTCCGGCGTCTTGCCAATGACAAGATCGAAGCTCGCAGCCAATTCGCCGATCTTCGAACCTTTAATGCGTTCGAATTTGGCAAGGACCGCTTTCTGAGCTTTCTCGTAACGGAGTCGGTTGTACAAGAAATCCTTCTTGTTGGCCGTTTCCCCCTGAATCATCATTTGCGTGGTCAACATTCTCTTCCCGCCCTGATAGACAGCAAAGTGAATGTGTGGCGTACGTCCAGGATAAGCGACAGGCTTGATCGTGCGAAAGTAATACTCGCCTTTCGAACCTGTCAAGAAGCGACCGAAGCCTTGGAAATTCGCATCACGGCGTTCTCGATTTCCGCTTTGCGAATGAATGTAGGCACCTTTGGCGTCGACTTGCCAAATCTCCACAACGGCATTGCGAATCGGCTCGCCCGTGGCACTTAGGATTCTTCCACCGAGATGAGCGATCTGCCCAACTGCCGGCGTGATCTTGTCGTTGATGATCAATAAATCGTTGTCAGTATCGAGCGGAAGTTTATCCGGATAAAACGGCCCTTCGCCAATCCGTGGAGTTCGCGTCAGCTCTTCAGCAAACAGTCCTGGCGTCGAAAGAGCCGCAGCAGCAAAGGCCGATTGCTTCAAAAACTGTCGCCGACTAAACACGTGACTTCGCATGACGAACTCCAAAGAAAGTAAAGTAGCCATCACTTTCCAAGTGATGAGCCCTCATGAACCAATAGCTCAGATGGTGAACCTCAATTACTTCATAAACGCCGCACAACGGTCAAAGTACACAAATCGAACCGCAAATCAAACGCTACAAATTTCATTGAGCGTCACATAGAATCACGCCATGAATCACTTCTCTCTGAAATCTGTGTTTGTGGTGGTTTGCTTGAGTTGTCTTGGCAAGGCCGCAGCTCAAGACAAACCCGTCAACTTCACACGCGACATCCAACCGATCCTGGCAAGAAACTGTTTTCCGTGCCACGGTCCCGACAAGAGTCACCGTGAAGCAGAACTTCGATTAGACCAACCGTCGAAGACGAATCGCATTAAGTCTATCGTTCCGGGCAAACCCAAAGAAAGTCCTCTTGTCCAGCGAGTCCTTAGTCAAGACGCCGACACCCGGATGCCTCCACCAGACGCCGACTTGCAACTTACCGATACTGAAAAACAACTGCTGCGACGTTGGGTGGCTTCTGGAGCCAAGTACGAACAGCATTGGGCCTTTGTTCCACCAACGCGTCCAGATTTGCCAAAACTCGACGAATTCAACGACTGGCCAAAGAACGACATCGACACCTTTGTGCTGGCGCGGATGCTGGAACATGGATTGCAGCCGAACCTCGAAGCCGATCGATATACGCTTGTCCGACGCGTCTATTTGGATTTGATCGGCCTGCCACCGACTCCCAAAGAAGCTGACACATTCGTCAACGATAAGTCACCGCAGGCATTCGAAAATCTTGTCGACCGGCTGCTCAGATCAAAGTACTACGGAGAACGCTGGGCCCGAGTCTGGCTGGATTTGGCACGGTATTCCGACACCAACGGCTATGAAAAAGACCGCGGTCGCTCGATCTGGCCTTTCCGCGACTGGGTCATCAAAGCTCTCAACGCCGACATGCCCTTCGATCAGTTCACGGTCGAGCAACTTGCGGGAGACATGCTCCCGGACTCAACCAATAGCCAGCGAGTCGCGACGGGATTTCATCGCAACACGATGATCAACGAAGAGGGCGGCATCGATCCGCTCGAATATCGCTTTTACGCCATGGTCGATCGCGTCGCGACAACGGGCACAGTCTGGTTAGGCATGACAACAGGCTGTGCTCAGTGCCACTCCCACAAATACGATCCGATCTCACACACCGAGTACTACGGCTTGATGGCTCTGATGAACAACGCGGACGAGCCCGAGTTAGAAGTTCGCGACGCCGCGATCCTGGATCAACGCAATCGTATCGGCATGAAACTCGCCGAGCTCTACAAGAACTTGGCCCAAAAGTTTCCGCCAGACAAAGGCGAGGGAAATACACAAGCGCGACGCGCCCGACACTTGACGACAAAATTCAAAGCATGGCAAGCGAAGCAAAAGAAGTTCGCCACTGATTGGAAAACACTTAAGCCATCATCGCTGAAGACAAATCTACCGCACTTAGAGCTTCTCGAGGATGGCTCGATCTTTTCCAGTGGCGACATCACCAAGCGTGATGTTTTCACAATGCGGTTTCCGTTGAAGGGTGTGGCTCAGCCCATCACGGCGCTTCGCATTGAGGTGCTTCCTGACAAGCGATTGCCGGCAGGAGGCCCCGGGCGTGCTTACTACGAAGGACGCAAAGGCGACTTCTTCCTTAGCGAAGTCGAGGCAACAATTGGCGACGCACCAGTTAAGTTCGCCACTGCTTCTCACAGCTACGGAAAGATCACCATTGGCAGTGGCAACGCAAACGCAACCAATGTCATCGACGGCGAGGGCTCGACCGGCTGGTCAACATCGGGACACGAGGGGAGATCGAATCAGCTTGTACTCAACCTAGCTGAACCTCTTAAGACGGACAGCGAGTTGCAGTTGGAGTTCACGTTCGAGCGACACTTTGCGGCCAGCCTTGGTCGCTTCCGCCTTTCAGCAACGACCTCGACAACTCAACCCAAGGCCAGCAGGTTACCCGTCGACGTTGAACGCTTCCTCATCCGAAGCTGGGGCACCGACGAAAGAGCCCGCTTGATGGGCTATTTCCTCAGCACGACACCTCTGTTGGCAAAGGCCCGAAAAGAAATCAGCGCGCTCGAGAAACAGCTTCCAGCCTTGCCGAAGACGATGGTCCTGCAAGAACGACCGACGTCGAATCCTCGTGATACTCACCGTCATCACCGTGGAGAATACTTGAGCCCGCGTGAGCCAGTCTCGGCCGGATTGCCAGCGGTCTTACTTACCAATACCCCCGAGCACGAACGCCCAAGGGATCGCTTAGAATTGGCTCGTTGGCTGGCCAGCTCACACAATCCGCTGGGTGCTCGCGTCATGGTTAACCGCTTTTGGCGAGCTATCTGCGGAGCTGGCTTAATGCGAACCAGCGGCGATTTCGGCACGCAGTCGGATCCGCCCACTCATCCCAAGCTACTCGATTGGTTAGCGACTGAGTTCATCAAACGTGGATGGTCCATGAAGCAGATGCATCGACTGATCGTCACCAGTGCCACTTACCGCCAATCGTCCAACTCACCGCTCGAAGACTGGACGAAAGATCCAGAAAACCAGTGGTTGGCCCGCGGGGCACGATTCCGAATCGACGCAGAAACCGTCCGCGACGTGATGTTGAAGTCATCAGGTTTGTTGTCGGCGAAGATGATGGGCCCCAGCGTCTTTCCTCCACAACCCGCCAGCGTCACAGGCTTAGCCTATGGCAACAGTCGCTGGAATATGTCGAAGGGCGAGGATCGGTATCGCCGCTCGCTCTATACCTACAACAAGCGAACGTCTCCGTTCGCGGCCTACACGGTGTTCGATGGACCGACAGGTGAAATCTGTGTCGCTCGTCGCAATCGAAGCAACACTCCGTTGCAGGCATTGACGCTCTTGAATGATGAGATGTTCTTCGAATTGGCGCAAGCTGCAGCTTTAGACAGTGCAAAGAATCGTCAACAAGCGAGCTTTGAGCAGCGCGCCACTTACTTGTTCCGCCGTTTCTTGACACGACCGCCAAGCCAGGACGAGTTACAAGCAATCACGGCCTTCCAGCAACAGCAAAAGGCGCGGCTAGAAAGCGGACAACTCGACGCGGCACAGATTCTGCGGACGAAAAAGAAAGACGTTGGCGATCCAGACACGGCCGCGTGGACGATGCTGGCGCGATCGCTGATGAATTTGGACGAGACCATTACGAAACAATGATGAGTCCGACATGTCGAAACTAGAATTACAACAAGAAGAAACACGGCGCCACTTTTTTGAAAACTGCGGCGTTGGTGTTGGCAAGCTTGCGTTGGCGTCACTGCTGGCGAATGAATGTCGGACTGCACCGGCTGCCGACGAATTCCAAAGCCCGTTTGCTCCGAAACCGGCGACGTTCGCAGGTTCAGCAAAACGCGTGATTTACCTGTTCATGGCGGGAGCTCCCAGTCAGCTTGAGCTATTCGATCACAAACCGAAGCTTGCCGAATTAGAAGGAAAGCCGCTTCCACCATCCGTCATCAAGGGCCAGCGATACGCGTTCATTCAGCCGACCGCCGGCGTGCTTGGACCTCGCTTTGGATTCCGTAAGCATGGAGATTCCGGTGCAGAGATCTCTGATCAATTGCCCCACTTGACGAAGATCGTCGACGACATCGCCATCGTTCGTTCGATGAACACGCATCTCTTTAACCACTCACCGGCGCAACTGTTTGTTAACACGGGAAGCGGAATTCCCGGGCGTCCGGCAATGGGCTCGTGGTTGAGTTACGGCATCGGTAGCGAAGCCAACGACTTGCCATCCTTTATCGTCCTGAAGAGCGGCGGCAGCCTAAGCGGCGGCGCGGCGATGTGGAGTTCAGGCTTTCTGCCGTCAGTGCATCAAGGTGTCCCTTTTCGCGGGCAAGGCGATCCCATTCTGCACGTTTCCAATCCGCAAGGCTTCGATAACCAAGCCCAACGCGACTCGCTGGACCTGATTCGCCACTTGAATCAACAACGGCAAAAGGTCGTTGGCGACCCGGAAATCGCGACACGCATCAACGCGTACGAAATGGCTTATCGCATGCAGTCGCGGGCCCCCGAGTTAATGGATTTGCAAGACGAAACGAAATCGACACTGGAACTCTACGGAGCAAACCCAGGCAAAGGTGGCAGCTTCGCCAACAATTGTCTGCTAGCCCGCCGACTTGCCGAGCGTGGTGTCCGATTCATCCAGGTCTATCATTCCGGCTGGGACCATCACAACAACGTCGAAGGAGGCGTCCGCGGTCAATCTCGCATAACCGACCAAGCTTCCGCTGCCTTAATTCAAGACCTCAAGCAGCGCGGCATGCTGGACGATACGCTGGTTGTCTGGGGTGGCGAATTTGGAAGAACACCAATGGTCGAAGCCAGCGCCGCACTCGGCCGCACGAAAGGTCGCGACCACCATCCGCAAGCGTACACAATGTGGCTAGCCGGCGGCGGCATTAAACCGGGCATCTCGATCGGAAAGACCGACGAGCTGGGCTTTCATGTTGTGGAAGACTCGGTCAACGTCAACGAGTTACAAGCCACTATCTTGCACTGCATGGGCATCGACCATAGCCAACTGACGTTTAAGTTCCGTGGCTTGAACTTCCGTTTGACGGGAGTCGAAAAACAGCATCCTGTTGAGAAACTGTTGAGTTAGTTTTCCTGAATTATGAAGCCCCACATCTGCAGTTTCGAAAGCCGCAAAAGCACGGAAATGCGTTCATTGATCGAACGCTGCGGCGGAGTTGCCACGATTGCCCCATCGATGAAAGAAGTACCACTCAGCGACAATCGGCACTTACCAGACTTCGTCGAGAAGTTAAGGCAACAAGAAATCGATGTTGTCATCTTCATGACCGGCGTCGGCGCTCGATCCTTGGCCGAAGCGATTTCAGATCAAGTCGACTTACCGGAATTGGTCGAGCTCTTGGCAGCAACCACGGTAATGGTGCGCGGTCCAAAGCCAACGGTCGTGTTGCGAGGGTGGAAAGCCCGAATCGACCACCGCGTCCCCGAACCGAACACTTGGCGAGAATTGGTCGAAACAATCGACAACGTGTGGAGTGACGACTCGCCCACAAATCTCGAAGGTGTAAAGTTCGCTGTGCAAGAGTATGGAATCCCCAGCACAGAACTCTACAACGCTTTGAAAACTCGAGGTGCCGACGTCTATCCAGTGACCGTTTATCGCTGGGCCTTGCCCGACGACTGCGAGCCACTCTTACAAGCCATCAAGTCAACGATCGCCGGCGACTTCGATTGCTTAATGATCACCAGCGCCCAGCAAGTCCACCACGTCCTGGAAGTGGCCGACTCACACGGCCTCAAGGACGACTGGATCACCGCCGCCAACAACACCCGCATCGCTTCCATCGGCCCCACCGCCAGCGAGACCATCCGCTCCCTAGGTCTCCACGTCGACCTCGAGCCGTCGCATCCCAAAATGGGCCATCTTGTTCGAGAAACGTTGGAAGCAATCTCGGGTTAAGACTGGACTCAAGAACGACCCGATTCTGAATTCGCTATCTCCGGTCGATATGATAAAATTGGTGAGGACGCGGGTCTGTCCGTGTCGTTGGCCAATTGGTTTATGCAGATGGACCCCAGAATCTTGGGTTCTCGTTTTATGACTCACATATTTACGCAATCATTTTTTCGCACGCTTGTCTTTGCGGTGACGGTATTGTTCGTCGCTACGTGCGAGGCCAAGGACGCGCCTGTTGATGGCGACCGGCTTTTTACGTTGAAAGTGCTACCGCTGCTCAAGGCCAAGTGCTTCGGGTGCCACGGGCATGATCCTAAGGATGTTCGCGGTGACTACAATCTGCTGACTCGCGAGGGCATGTTAAAGGGGGGCGAGTCGGAAGAAGCTTCGCTTGTGCCTGGGAAACCGAATGAAAGCCCCTTGTATCAAGCGATCCTTTGGGACGGATTGGAAATGCCGCCCAAGGAAAACGATCGGCTGACGAAAGAAGAGATCGAGTATATTCGTAAGTGGATCGTTGCCGGGGCGCCGTGGCCAAGCGCGGAGGCTCAGCTTCGAATCAAGAAGAAAGAATGGGCCGTTCGTCAGAATGAAGATGGCATCATCGTCGACACCAGCGGCGGGTTGTCCGACGATTGGACTTATCGACGGTATCAGCCGGAAGATATCTGGGCGTTTCAGCCTGTGAAGCGTCCCTCTGTACCAAGCGGAAAATCAAAACATGCGATCGACCGTTTCATCGATAGCAAGTTAAAAACTGTTGGACTAACACCGGCAGGTGAAGCTGATCCACGGACGTTGATTCGCCGCATCACATTTGACCTGACCGGGCTGCCGCCGAGCCCCTCGGAAGTCTCTCAGTTCGAATGCGCTTGGAGTGAAGATGCCAGCAAGGCATGGAGCAGCCTCGTTGAACGGCTGCTGAAGAGTCAACATTACGGTGAACGCCAAGCGCAGCGCTGGTTTGATGTCGTTCGTTACGCGGACACCGCAGGATTCTCGAACGATTACGAACGATCGAACGCTTGGCGATATCGAGATTACGTCATCCGCTCTTTCAATCAAGATAAGCCGTTCAACGATTTTGTCTTGGAACAATTGGCGGGCGACGAATTGCGTCCCGACGATTCGGAGGCACTCATCGCTACAGGATTCTTACGGATGGGGCCTTGGGGAACGGCCATGATTCCTCAGAAGGAGGCGCGGCAAATCTACCTCGACGATTTGGTGCACAACGTGGGGCAAACGTTTCTTGCCATGCCGCTTAGATGTTGCAAGTGCCATGATCACAAATTCGATCCCATTCCCACTCGAGACTATTACAGCATTTACGCCGCGTTCGCGACGACTCAACCGGCCGAGATGAAAGCGGAGTTCCTTCCAGAAGAGAATCAAAACGGGTTCGCTGAAAAGAAAAAGCTGGTCGTCGAACTGCTTGAATTCGCAAAGGCCGAGCTTGCGAAAGTGAATAACAAACAGGAAGCGGCTGCCAAGAAGTGGTATGCCGAACACGACCTACCCTACAAGAACGAAAACGCTCGCAGAAAAGACCCCGAAGACAAGAAGCCACCGCGACACGTTGGTCTGACTCCTGAAGAAAAGGGTATCAAGAAAGTCCGCACGCAAGACGTTTGGATATGGGAGCGTCGGCTTGAGCGATTCGAGCCACTGGTCCAAGCCGTCTACAACGGACAAGACGATTACAAGAATGGTCGAAAGCTGCGGACGCCGAAGCAGATCAATAAGAAGTGGCGACCGAAGAATTTCATCCTGGGAGGCGGAGCACTCGAAGCTCCACTGAAATCGGTCACGCCCGGAGTGCTCAGTGCAGCAGGACTTGTCGTCAACGATGAGAAAGAATCTCCATTCCAGATCACTGATGGTCTAAACGGTCGTCGCTTGGAGCTTGCCAAGTGGATCGCCAGTGACAAAAACCCGCTGACAGCACGCGTCATCGTCAACCGCATCTGGCAATCTCACTTCGGCAAGGGCCTAGTTAAGACCGCGAACAGTTTCGGAGCAAAAGGGAGCAAGCCGACTCACCCAGAATTACTCGACTGGCTAACGGCGGACTTTCTTGAGCACGGCTGGAAGGTGAAGCGTCTGCATCGTCTGATTGTTTCCTCGGCCGTTTACCGTCGCTCCGGCAAAGCAACTCAACCCAAGAAGCAGGCGACCATCGATCCGAACAACGAACTGCTCGCCACATTTCCACCACGGCGGTTAACTGCAGAAGAGCTGCGTGACAGCATCCTGGCCGCGTCTGGCGAGCTGAATCCAGAGATGGGTGGAGTGCCGATCATGCCCGAGATTAACTTAGAGATCGCGTTACAGCCTCGCATGATTCAGTTCTCAATCGCACCAGCACATCAACCGTCGAGAACGCCGGCCGAGAGAAATCGGCGAACGATCTACACATATCGCGTTCGCGGCCAAGCCGACCCGTTCCTCGAAATCATGAATCTGCCCAATCCCAACGAATCGTGTGAGCTACGAAATTCCGCTGCGGTTACACCGCAAGCATTCACGTTAATGAATAGCAGTCTGATGACGGATCGCTCGATCGCATTTGCGTTGAGAATCCAAAAGGAACGCCCGAATGACACCGAAAAGTGGCTTCAGCGCGCAGTAGAAGTCGCCTACAGCCGCGTTCCAACAGAAAGCGAACAGAAGTTGCTGCGCGAGTACCTCGAAGAATTGAAGACCTATCACGAAAAACATCAACCGAAACCCGTCAAATATCCGACTCAAGTCACACGCTCGCTGGTTGAGGAATTCACTGGCGAACCGTTCGAATTCATCGAGAGGCTAAATGTCTACGAAGATTATGTCCCCGACGCGAAACCGTGGACTGTCTCAGCCGACACGCGTGCTCTCGCAGATATTTGTTTGATGTTGATGAATTCAAACGACTTCATTTACGTCTACTAATGTGAATATCCAATATCCAACAAGGAATTTCCAAAGTTGAAGTGGAGGGGCGATGAGCATCGACACACGATTCGACTTGCAGGATCGGCTCGTTGATTTTGCCGTGCGAGTAATCAACGTCGTCGAAGCATTGCCGGATACGAAGACTGGCAAACACGTAGCAAGTCAACTGGTTCGTTCCGGGACGTCGCCTGCCCCCAATTACGGTGAAGCTCAAAGTGCTGAATCGAGAAAGGACTTCATTCACAAAATGAAAATTGCCTTAAAGGAGCTACGAGAAACTTACATCTGGCTGCAGATCATCGAACGAAAACCACTCTGCGAGCCAGAACGCATGAGAGACCTCACTTTAGAGTGCGATGAATTAATTGCAATCTTCGTAAGAAGCCTTCAAACGGCAGAAAGCAACAAGAACTAACAACTCCGCAAAACTTCTTACTTGGACATTCCTTGTTCGAAATTGGCCATTCATTAAACGGGACCTGAAATGTCAGTCATTCCACGCCGCGAATTTCTTTACGGACTCGGCTCCTCACTTGGAGCACTCGCGCTAACTGATCTTGAGGCCGCCGAGAAGAAATCGGCCAACCCGCTTGCTCCCAAGCAGCCAATGCACGAGCCGAAGGCAAAGGCCGTCATCATGCTGTTCATGGAAGGCGGACCGTCGCAGGCCGACACTTTTGATCCAAAGCCGAAGCTCAACAAACTTCACTTGAGCGAATCGACTCGGACTGCTGGCCTTGCCAACGGCAAACGATTCTTTGTCGGCAGCCCATTCAAGGCGCGCAAGGTCGGCAACTCTGGCATCGAAATGTCCGAGCCTTGGCAATTCCTGGCCGATCCTGAAGTTTCGGATGAACTGTGCGTCTATCGCGGTTGCCGGGCTGCGTCGCTGAACCATCCAGAAGCACTGTTGCACATGAATACCGGCAGTCGGCTTGGCGGCGATCCGGCAGTTGGTTCTTGGGTCACTTACGGGCTTGGTTCTGAGAACGAGAATTTGCCGGGTTATGTTGTGATGACGGAACTCGCCTTGCCGCAAGCCGGTCCTGCGAACTGGATGAGCGGCTTCTTGCCCGCCTACTACCAAGGCACTCGGCTACGTTCGACGGGATCGCCGATCCTTGATTTGAATCCGCCGAATTACAAAACGCGCGAGCATCAACGAAAGGCCCTGGATCGACTGGCGATCCTCAATGCGAAACACGCGGAAGCCCATCCGCAACATGCCGAACTGAAAGCTCGCATGGAGAGCTACGAACTGGCGTACCGTATGCAAATGGCCGTGCCCGGCATCATTGACCTGTCTACAGAGCCAGAGCACTTGCATAAAGCCTACGGCATCAATCGCAAAGAAACAGCCGCCTTCGGCAAGCAGTGCCTGATGGCCCGGAAGTTGGTCGAAAAGGGAGTCCGATTCGTCCAGATCTTTTCTGGAGGCTGGGACAGCCACGATTACATCGAGAAAGGTCATTCATCCCGAATCGCCAGTGTTGATCAACCGATCGCTGCGTTAATCAAGGACCTCAAAGCACGCGGCCTGCTTGAGGATACTCTTGTCGTTTGGACTGGCGAGTTCGGCCGCACACCAGACAACAACTACCGAGGTGGAGTCACATCCATCGGCCGCGGCCACAACGTCGACGCCATGAACATGTGGTTCGCTGGTGGCGGCGTCAAAAGCGGGACAACTGTCGGTGCCACTGACGATATCGCGGCTGAGGCCGTCGATGTCGTCCACCCAATCCGCGACGTCCACGTCACGTTAATGCACCTACTTGGTCTCGATGACAACAAGCTGACGTACTTCCACGCAGGACGTTACAAGCAGCTTTCGCAATTCGGCGGCGAGTTGATCCCAGAGATCATGGCGTAGTCGAACAGAAATCGGAGCCCAGCTTTTGGGCGTACAGAGAAACACAATTGACGGCTAAAGCCTGGACCCCAGCGGGTTATAGCTCCGCAAGACGGCGGTCTGTGTCACCAAAGCGATTGAGGCTGACGCCCATCTTGTCCATCAGCGACAAGTACAAACTGCAAGCTCGGCGTTCTTCGTCTGGCCGCTGTCCGTAATCTAGAATGCGGCCGGGCTTTACTTTACCGCCAGCTTTGCCGGCAAGGATGATTGGCATCTCGTCGGCTTGGTGTTTGTCGCCATCGAACAGATTGGAACAGAACATCACCAGCGAATTGTCCAACATGGATCGCTCGCCCTCATTGATTTGCTTCATTCGCTTCAGCAAGTATGCGCACTGTTCCGTATGGAATTGATTCGTCCGCAGATACATGGCCTCGAGCTTCGGATCTCGGCCGTTGTGTGTAAGGTCCAAATGAAGACTGCCTTCGACGCCTTTCAGAAAACCAAAGTTCATCTGCGAGAGGTCGTTATTCAGCATGCACGTGGCAATGCGTGTCTTGTTCATGCGGAATGCCAACACGATTAGATCCAACATCAACCGCATGTGCTCGGGAACGTCTTGTGGCAAGTCCGTTGCTGGTCGCGGCATGTCGGGTTTGGTCAATGTTGGTCTCCAACCCTCCAAGCGATCATCTTGCGATGCGCGGTCCAATCGCTTTTCAACGTCACGAATGGACTCGAGATACTCGTCGAGCTTTCTGCGATCTTCGACTGAAATCTGACGCTTGAGATCTGTCGCATCTTTCAGGATCGCGTCGAGTATGCTACGGTCAAGCTGCCGACCCTTGCCATCACCGACGATGAGGTCGAAGGCTCTCGCCGGATAGATCTCTTTTGTGGCGGGTTTCGTGTCAGATGCCCAAGAAATACAGGATCCGTAGATCATCGAGAGCCCGTCTTCTAAGCGAAGCTCGGTCGGTTCGATGCCCAACACCAAACTGGGGATTGCCGTTTGTCCACCGATGCGTTGAGCCAGCACTTGGTCCATCGTCTTGCCAACGCGAATGTCGTCCTGGTCAAGACTAACCCAAGCACCCGAAAGTAAATTCGGCATGCGGCCCAAGTGGGCACTGTGATTCTTAACTGCTTGCTCGTTGAACAGGCCTTTTAGAAAGACGATGTCCTTGCGACAAGGCTTTAGCGGTGCTAGCCCAGGCCCGATTTCCATCGTCGCGCCGGAGCCCTTTGCCCACCAATGTTCTGGTTCGACGCCGTTAGAGAAATACAGACACGTAAAACGAACCGGCGGCTTTACGGGGGCAGCTTGCACACGCTTGCCTGAATCGGCCGCCCACGTCGGTACAGACTCCAACCAGGGCAAAGCAAGCGTCGCGCCAGCGGCACCTTTCAGAACACTTCTGCGTGTGATTGTTGAAGTCATCAGGATGCTACCGAGGCTTGTTCGTTGAACGCCGACGCCGTGTGGTGAAAGTGCTGAAGCACACCGTAGGACTTCTAGTCCGTCGAAAACTAAAGACAGACTACAAGTCCGTCCTACTAAAAGTCTGAATTAACGTCGAAAACGAAACTGCTTACTGCGAACAATTCGATCCACGAGATTCGAAAACTCTGGCTGCTTCTGGATATCACCCACCATGTCTTCGATCAACGCCTGATCAGAAATCGATTCACTCCGTCCCAAAGCGTATCCCACAAGTTTGACGCACAGAGTGCGATGAAACAACCGCTGATTCTTGGCAAGGTAACTGCGCAATCCATCGGGGCCAGCGATTTTGCGACCATCGGCCAGGATGCCGCTTGAGTCAATCTGTTGCCCGTCACGGTAGTGATCACGCCAACGGCCGATTGCGTCGAAGTGCTCTAAGGTGAAACCCAACGGATCAATGCGCGAGTGACAATTCTGACACGCGGCATTACTGCGATGAGCTTCCAAGCGTTGCCGTACGGTCTTGCCATCGGACAACACATCGTCTGCCGGGATTGATCCTGCGTCAGCCGGTGGCGGGGGTACGGGAGTCCCCAAAACTCGCCGAAGAATCCAGTCACCGCGTTTTACAGGGCTGGTCCGACGCGGTGCCGATGTGACAGTCAGCACGGCCGCCAAACTCAACAGTCCGCCATTTCGATCGGCGGGCACTTGGTAATAATTCAACAACTCTGGTGTATCCGATGGCGTCTGCGGTTGATCCAGCTTAAATCCATAATGCTTGGCCAGTTCCTGATTCAAAAACGTGTAGTTGCCAAACAGAATTTCATTGACTGGTCGGTCGCGTCGAACAATGTGTTCGAACAACGACACTGCCTCGTTGTGCATCGCTGCTTTCAGCTCGTCGGTGAATTCAGGAAACCGTTTCGGATCGACGCCGCGGTAACGGTCGAATTGATAGAAGCCGAACCATTGCCCAAAGAATTCCGAAGCCAAGCGGCGCGCCTTTTCATCCTTCAACATCCGCTTTGCTTGCCGCGCCAAGTTGTCAGGATCGGACAACTCACCCGCGGCAGCGGCACGCCGTAGTTCACTGTCCGGCACCGACGACCACAGAAAATAACTCAGACGGCTGGCCAGTTCCCAATCATCCAGCGGTGTGGCAGTGTTCGCGGGCTTTGATGTGTCACCGGACGGCTTGCGTCTTTCCGCGCGGTAAAGAAACTCCGGCGCCATCAAAATACGAGCAGTCAACGCGCGAATTGCCGACCGATGTGGCAACTTCTGTTTGTGGCGAAGGAAGTTATAAAATTCTCGTAGAGCTCTATTTTCGGAATTGCTCAGCGGTCGTCTCCAGGCAAGACCCGCAAATCGCCGTAGTTCGTCAACGTGTGCTGGCTCGTTGACGGTCCATGCCTTCTGAATCGCCCGATAGTCGTCGTAGAGCCGTCGAACGTGTTGGCGAGCTTCCGCGGGCAAGCTTGCGACATCTTGCGACGTTAAGTCAGCGACACCTCTCCCCTTCAGGTCAAGCTTGTAGTTCTCAACGACTGTTCGCAAGAACGCATCGTGATATTCGAACGAACCCAAGAGATCGAACCATGCGTGATCCAATCGCTGGCGAGTCTCATTGTCCAAGATGTTTTCGACCAGGAAACGATCGTCTCGATGGTATTTGACGTGCGTGTGAAAATAGTTCCGCTGCGGATTGTTGTAAGTCGTATCGAATGGTTGCGGAATCGGATCGCGGTCGGACGGCGCAGGTTCTCGGTGAGAGATCTGCGGCAACAGTCGAGCGAACTGCAAGACGCCATCTTTCCACTTCTTGAAAGATTCGCTGTTTGGCTCGGCCAATAGAGCCGAGACCGATTTGCCTTGATCGGTTTCTTCGCGTTGCGAGATCGTGCAGCGAATGATTCGGTTATCGCTGCCTCGAGTGTCGAGCTTCGCTGTCACTAACAACCGCCCAGACGTGGCTCCGTTTCGAACAGGGATGGTCACGGTGAGCGGTTCTGTTCCCTTCGTCGCAAAGTCGTCCGTTTTGATCGCTTTGCCAAGCGGGTGCTTGCCAAAATTGATCCGCTCCAGATCACTCTTGGCAACGAATTCTCGAAACGGCGTCGGATCGAGCAAAACCTTGTCAGGAATTCGAAACTGAAAGACCGGCTGTTGCCACATCACCACCGAGTTCGGTCGCCCGTCGTCGTCGGCCGATTCAATCGCAAACGTAACGTGAGCCGACTTCGTGCCCTTCGGCCAATTGACGTTCATCTCGAAAAGCTTCGTTTCGGAAACGTCGAACGAGTTCTCTTCCAGAATGCGAGCTTCCTCTTTGGCATCAGGGTTCTCGCCAAGGTGGTTTTGCCACTCGCGAACAAGCTTCTGTAGCTGATCGCATCGTGCTCGTATGTCGTGCTCATCCCAACGCTCACCCTTTGGAGCTGGCAGTGATTTCCAACTCTTGGCGATATCCGATATGGGGAAGGACAAGTTAGAGCGCCCTGTCAACACCGACCAGATGTACTCAGCGAAGCGCTTGTCAATCCCTTCGTCCCTAGCAAGCGTCGCGATCGTGAATTTGCCGCGTCCCAATTGCTCCCGAAAACGAAATTGCCAAGCCACCAGAAACGCTCGGCTATAGCGGTCCAAGCCGAACGCTTCACCGCCTTCACCGGCTGCCGTCCGAAATCCGTGTTGCCGATAAATGTTCTGAATCCGACTGATTGCTGAAAGCTCAAACCCCGTCTTGCCGGGATCCGAATAAAACGTCAAAGGACCGGCCCCGATAATCGCGTGATCTGCCACTCGCTTTGCCGCAGAGAGATAGCGTTCCAGTGTCGAGTCTTGCATAAACTGAGCATCGCCAACGTTGGTGAATCCCTCTCCACCAACCGCGTCGCTGACAAAATCTCGCTCGATATCAAGGTCAAGACCCGTCAAATCGCGGATGGTGTAAGCATACTCAGAACTAGTAAGTCGCCGAATCGTGACGGGGCCGGGATCGTCGGCGAACTTCTGTGAAACTCGCTCCATCTCCGCCCGAATAACGCCCAGCAATTGCCGACGCTGCGCATCATTAGGCTGCTCGGCGTCTTCAGGCGGCATCTTTCTTTGCTCAACCATCGCGATCACGTTGCGCCAATCGCGAAAGTGTTTGGCCATATCCGGATTCGAGCTTAACGGCTGCAAATTCAGACCGGCCGATGGTGAGTCTGCGCCATGACAATCCCAACAAAACTGTTTGAGCAGCGGCATCGCCTCAAAGCCTGGATCGGCCGTCAGCGCAATGTCGGCGCCAACCAATGCCAACAAGCATGTTGCCAATCCAACTCGGCAGACCCAAAGATACCGCCGGAACGACATAAGACAGCCTTACGATGTTGAGTTTCGTTCGTTTAACTCGTAGCCGCATGCGAGGAGAGAAGAGCCTCGCCGCGCGGCTACGGGTTATACAACGTGATTCTCATTATACGTGACGTATGCTGAAAACCGCTACCGGGCGTTTCTCATTGTCTGTCGACAGTCTTCACCAAAAGCGGATATAGTGGCTGTATCAAAGCAAGATGCCACTTCAGCCACACCAGCAATCGATCGATCGCGAAAGGCGTTTTCGAGATGAATACAACACGACGAACAATCCTCAAAGGCATGGGCGGTGCGCTGACACTACCGTTGCTCGAGTCGTTTGCGTCGTCGACCCCAAAAACAAAAGCAGCCCAAATGCGATTTCTTGTCGTAGGAAATCCCTTTGGTTCTCACCCGGACAATTTCTTTCCGACGGACTTCGGCAAGGACTTCACCATTTCGCCAACGTTGGAATCATTGGAGTGGCTCAAAGATCGCCTTACCGCGATTTCTCACACCGACCACAACATGGTCAGCGGGCATGGACGCGAGGTCTCGTTTCTCAGCGGCGTGTTGCCGACCGACGCACAGGCTTTCCCTGAAAAGAATATGTCGCTCGACCAACTCTTGGCTCGGCATGTTGGCAGCCAAGTTCGGTACCCGTCCGTGGGTGCATCGCTCGAAGCGGGGATTCGGATGAGCTGGACGGCGAATGGTGTCGAGAAGCTACCGATAACCGATCCGCAAGAGCTCTTCGACCATCTGTTTTTAAATCTCACTCCCGAGCAGAAAGCCGTCCGGCGCGATCTGCTGGATCGCAATGGCAGCATTCTTGACACCGTTGCTGGGCAGTTTTCGAATGCGCTCAGAGGAGCCTCGAAACGCGACCGCGATCGTGCTGATCAATTCCAAACAGCCATTCGTGAGCTTGAGAACTCGCTGACGAACCGCAAAGCGTGGCTGAAGCGAGACAAGCCAAAGTTTGACATCTCGCATCACTTGTCGGGTTCGGCGGTTTCGATCGAGAGCCGATACGATGCCATCTTCGACATGATCGCCTACGCCTTTGAAACCGATCTAACCAGAGTAGCCAGTGTCGAGTTTCCGTCGCCGTTGAAGTACACAGAAATCGATGGCGTTAACCGAAGCTACCACGGCTGCACCCACAACGGCAAACGGGAAGACGTAACCTCGGAACTTGTCGCGATCGAATCGTTCCAGGTTTCGCGATTGTCACGTTGCTTGAAGAAGCTGGACTCGATCCCCGAACCAAATGCCGATGGCAGCATGCTGGATCACACCATCGTCCTATTCGGAAGTGGTATGGGATATGGCGGCACGCACTCGAACCGCGACCTTCCGATTCTCGTCGCCGGCGGTGGCTTCAAACATCGAGGACACGTTGACGCTCAGGATGCCAGCGGCAAGAGCATGCCGCTTTGCAACCTATTTGTTACGTTAATGCAGCGTTTCGGCGTTGAACGAGACAAGTTCAACACCAGCACAGGCACTTTCGAGCTGGCTTGATTGCGAGCGAAACTGCGATCAATCCCACCACCAAGGGTGAGCTTCGGCGACGCGGCTCGCTTTGTTTTCGCCGTAGACCGAGGCCAGTTTGCCATCGGCGTCGCGTTCGAAGCGAATGGCTTGTAATGTCGTCCGAGGACTCACATCAACGCCGCCGCAGACAATGCCGAGCATCGTTCGGCCGACCTGACGCGTCGTTGCCTCGGACTTGATTTCCTTCGGCACGTGGTTGCGCGCCATCGGGATTTTCTCGCCATCAAGAAAAGTTCGCTTCGACCAACCAACTTGCTCGGCTAGGCGTTCCTTATTGATCAGGGACACGAGAATGGCCATGTCCATCAAGTTTTGTAACTCGGCAAACGCCGGAACGCGTCGAGCAAGCTCAGGAAACTTCTGGGTAAATAGATTGGCGAACCCCGTTGTGGCTTTGCGAGTGTTTGGAGCGGCAACGCGATTGCCAGCGCCATCAAAGAGTTCTTCTCGAGCCATCAATTGGCAACGTTGCCCTGCCAATTGAAGTGCCGTGCCGTCTGCCGTCTTGGTGAAGTTTTCATAAAGCGGTGTAAACCAAAACCGCTGCATCGTGTTGCCTTTGGGCGTCAGCATCGACAGGAAGCTGCGGAAACCGCGAACTCGCGGATTTTCCAATCCCATCATGATTCGCTTCATTCGCACATCGGCTTCGACCAGAGATTGACCAAGGTGAGAATCTGCCGGCACTCCCCACACCGAAATGTCTTGGTTGCCCAAAACGTTGGCCATCGTTTGATAACGACGCCGCACGGCCGCTGCGCTAGAAGCCACAGTGTTACGCGCTAGAAACTGATTCAGTGCCGCCAAGTTTTCTTTCTTGGGGTCAATCGAGCAGCCCATCGAATCGCCGCGTTCGAAGGCTCGGAATGCCAATACAAGGTCGTCTAATCGCAATGGCGGCCGTCCACTGGCAAGCCCCACGCAGCGGCCCGTTCCATCCGGTGCAAAACCTTCCGCGGGACCAGCGATCACAATGTCGTTGGTTTCTGGGTAGACGAAGACGTAATCGATTCGCTGCAGGCCCGCCAAGTAATGCACGTCCGCGGGCATCGCCTTATCGTCTTCAACAGCTTTCGCAAGCACTTGCTCCAATCGGACCAACGACACTTTCCGCAGCGGGCTGGATTGATTCGCATCCTTGGTGACGAACTTCTTCGCCACCGCTGCCATTTTGCTCTTGAGAGTTTTGAGAGCCGCGTCCTTGACGACTTTTGGTTCCACTTGGCCATCGGGTTTGATCAGGATTCCGCCGGGAAAGTTAAACCCGCCGCCGAATCCACCAAAGCCGCCTCCAAGGCCGCCGCCTTGTTGACCGCCACCGAATTGGCCGCCGCCACCAAACTGACCACCGCCGCCGAATCCGCCGCCTTGGCCAAAGCCGCCGCCGAACCCTTGAGCGTAAAGGTCAGAATCCGAAAACCACAACAACGCCGCCATCAAGAAGACAAACAAACGCCGAATTCGAAACATGGTGAACTCCAGATTGATTTCGAGTTGGAAGCCGAGAGACTTAGACTGACCAGCTCAGTTTGCTATTCTAGCCAAATCAAACCGAAATGCTCAAAAGAATTTTGCGATTCACCACATGACGAACGAAATGAGGCAGAGATCATGAAGTCATCATCACGCAAATTCACCCTATTTCTTCTAGTTTGTTTGTTGTTTGGGCAGGCCACAGTTCTTGTCGCGAAGGAAACGGCAGACAAGCGGCCCAACATCCTTTTCATCTACACAGACGACCATTCTCACCGTACAGTCAGTTGTTATGACGAGGCCTTTCCATGGGTCAAGACTCCCACGATCGACCGGCTAGCCAAAGAGGGTGTCCGGTTTGAGTACGCTTATATTGGCACCTGGTGCATGCCCTCGCGGGCCACGCTGTTAACAGGACATCATCAATTTGCGGTCGAGTCGATGCGGATGGTCGGCGACTATCCCGGCAGCGATTACGACCACGAAAAGTGTCCTTTCTGGCCGCGAGTCTTTCGCAAGAACGGATACCAAACCGCACAAATCGGCAAGTGGCATACGGGCGTCGACACGGGATACGGTCGCGATTGGGACTATCAAATCGTCTGGAATCGACCCAAGCACACAAAGAACCATCAAGCGTATTACTACGGTCAGCCCGTCACATTTCAGGGTGGCGAGACGAAGACGCTCAAGCGATACTCGACCGATCAATACACCGACTGGGCCATCGACTACCTGGAAGGCGAGGGCCGTGACGAGAACAAACCATGGTACTTATGGGTTTGCTACGGCGCCGTCCACAGCCCGTTCACTCCAGCCGATCGTCACATGGATAATTACCCCGACATCAGCATTCCACAGCCCAAAGACATCTTTCCCCCTCGACCTGGAAAACCCGAGTGGATGCAGTCCGTCAAGTTCTGGGAGAAGGGCAAGAACAACGTCGGCATGTGGAAAGGCCGCACGCTGACTTCCTGGGTCAGGCAATACCACCAAAGCGTCGTCGCCATCGACGAGAACATCAACCGGCTGCTCAAAACTCTGGACAAAACCGGCCAGCGTGAAAACACGCTGATCATCTTTACGTCCGACCAAGGACACGCCTGGGGGCAACACGGATTCCGCCAAAAGGTGGCCGCCTACGATGCGACAATTCGCTCGCCAATGATCGTCAGCTTCCCAAAGGGCGGCGTCGCCCAAGGCAAGGTCTGCCCACATCCCGTCGGCGGCGTCGACATCGTACCGACGATCTTTAGTTTTGCTGGCATCGAGCGTCCGTGGGAAATGCACGGCCACGATTTGACACCGCTACTGAAGAATCCAACCGCCAAGTGGCCGCACACGATGATGCTCACAGCAACCGGTCGCAAATACGGATCGGATACGCACAAGATTCCCACGGGCAAAGACGTCTTCCACGGCGCCGTGCCTTGGTATGTCATGATCCGCAAAGGCCGCTACAAGTACGTTCGCCCAATGATTCACGACTTGGAAGAAGTTTACGACATGAAGGCTGATCCCAACGAACTCAATAATCTGGCGGTCAAACCTGACTTCCAAAGCACATTGAAAGAACTACGAGCTGAGGCACTGAAAGAGCTGCGTCGAACAAAGGCGGGCTTCGTGGGCAACTTGCCCAAGGTTCGCGAAGGAGCATAAGCAATACACGTCTTCGTTTAACACCCAGCCGGAGGCGCCGGCTGGGTGTTAAACGAAGACAAAGAAACAACCGCACGGAAACACTGACATGTCC
Organism: Planctomycetaceae bacterium; assembly: GCA_002722955.1. Lineage (GTDB taxonomy): Bacteria > Planctomycetota > Planctomycetia > Planctomycetales > Planctomycetaceae. The sequence continues at coordinate 47,502 of PBMZ01000097.1, forward strand.
AACGAACAAATTCTCAAAGACGCCCAACAGCACAGTGACTGGATCATCAATCTGCGCCGCACGCTTCACAAACATCCCGAGCTGATGTACGAGGAAGTCAAAACCAGCCAATTGGTTCGTGACACTCTTGATGAGTTGGGCATCTCGTATCAAAGCGGTCTGGCCGAGACTGGTGTTCTTGCCAGCATTGGTTCGGGTGACGGCCCGTGCGTTGGTTTGCGTGCCGACATGGACGCCTTGCCCATACACGAAGAAACCGATGTGCCCTTCCGCAGCGAAGTCGACGGCAAGATGCGCGCCTGCGGACACGACTGCCACACCGCGATGTTGCTCGGCGCGGCGCGACTGCTGAAAGAGCGCGAGGCGGACATCAAAGGAACCGTCAAGCTGCTGTTCCAACCCGCCGAAGAAGGCGGCGCCGGCGGCAAACGCATGAGCGATGAAGGCGCCTTGGACAACCCCAACGTTGAGCGAATTTTCGGCTTGCACGTTTGGCCGCAATTGCCGTCGGGGTCGATTGGCTCACGCATGGGAACCTTTCTTGCCGCCGCTGGCGAATTTGACATCATCGTGAAGGGCAAGGGTGGACACGCCGCGTTTCCTCACTTTACCGTCGACCCGGTGACGACCTCGGCGAAAGTCATCACCGATTTGCAAACGATTGTCTCCAGGGAAACGGACCCGTTGAACTCGAGCATCATCAGCGTCACCAAAGTCCACGCTGGCGAGGCCTACAATGTGATCCCCGAATCCGTCCACATGGCCGGCACAATTCGGGCTCTCACCATGGATCACTTCAACTGGCTTCAAAAGCGAATCACCGAGGCGGCCACTCACATCGCCGCCGCCAGCAACTGCGAGGCAGAAGTCAAATTCCCAGGCAACGCTTACCCGCCAACGATCAACGACGGCGAACTCTGGGGGCGCGTCCAAGATTTCGCCGAACCACTGATCGGCGGCGACAACATCCACGAGATCGAAGCCGTGATGGGCGGCGAGGATTTCGCTTTCTACACCGAACGCATTCCGGGCGTCTTCGTAGCCCTCGGCATCCGCAACGAGGAACTCGGCACAATCCACAGCGTGCACAACCCACTGTTCAAAGTCGACGAAAGCGTACTGTCACTCGGCTCTGCCCTTCACGTCAGCTTTGCCTTTGATGCTTTGAACGGCTGATAACTTATACGAGCAATGGACGCCCGATTGCGATTCGTTTCACAGGAGAAGCTTGATGAAACACATTTGTCTCATGGTTTTGATACTAATCGCGACGGGCTCTGTCATTGCTGAGGATGTGCCTCGAAAACAGGTGGAAGGGCAGCCGCTCGGGGCGAACATCGGGCGTGTGATTCAGACGTTTGATTATCTCGGGTTCCCACTTCCCGAAGCGACCGTCAAGGATTTGCGGCAAGCCATCAAAGACCGCGCGTCGATTCGGATGCAAAAGTTGCTGGACGAGCACGCGTTGTTTGTTGTTTCACTGAACCCCGAATTCCGTGTGAAGGTGCGGCGAGGTCCCGCTAAGGCCAACTTACAACAAGGTGGCTTCACACCGTTGTTGGTCAAGGTGCTGAACGACAGCACGGTCACTCGACAATTAAAGATCAATAGCCCTCAAAGCGGTCCGGTCTATTCCGGAGCATCGCTGGGGATTCTAAAACGCCAGGCTCAAACAGAGCTGAATAAAGACGAGAACACCAAAGGCGACACCAATCGGTTCTTGTCGGTCGCCCTGCATCAGTCACCACCGCTGACACCAAACCTCAGCGGATTACAAATCGAGTACGCGGTGGCATTGATCTACAGTCATGAGTCCGGCAAACGGGAAGCCACCATTGGTTTTGATGTTGGCGCGGACACACAAGACATCGGCTTTCGGGGCGAGGTTCCCGTGTTGTTTGATGTGCAACCAGCAATTCCCGTCAAGCTGCGTGTGCTTGACGACGATGGAAAGCCGACGGTGGCAAGGTTCACTTTCCGTGACGAAGCCGGCCGAGTTTATCCGCCACAGGCAAAGCGGCTTGCCCCGGACTTCTTCTTTCAGTCTCATATTTATCGTGGCGATGGCGACGTTGTGCTGCTGCCGCCTGGCCAGTTCCACATGGAGACCACTCGTGGCCCCGAATACCGTGTCCGGTCGCGGAAAGTTCAAGTTCCCAGCAAAGGACCACATCAAATCGGAGTTCAAGTGGATCGTTGGGTCAGCCCGATGAAGCATGGCTTCTACTCTGGCGATCATCACATCCACGGTGCGGGTTGCTCGCACTATCAATCGCCAACCGAAGGCGTCACTCCGCAAGACATGTTCCGGCAAGTCAAAGGCGAGGGACTCAACGTTGGTTGTGTTTTGACATGGGGGCCGTGTTTTGATTTCCAGCGTCGATACTTTTCACCCAAGGCCGACGTAATCAGCGAGCCATTGACGATTCTGAAATACGACCTCGAAATCAGTGGCTTCGGTTCGGCAGCGTTGGGGCACGTTTGTCTGCTGAATTTAAAGAATCAAACTTACCCCGGCTCCGAGGGAACGAAGGTCAAAGGCTGGCCGACTTGGACGGTCCCCGTTTTGCGTTGGACGAAAGAGCAAGGCGGCGTGACGGGATACCCTCACTCGGCCATGCACGTGAATCCGACATCGGCCGCGCAACATATGCGCCGGGATTATGACAAGGACAAGAACGGAACCTTGTCCGCGGACGAAGCCGGTGCGGCGTTGTTACCCGATTCGTTTGATGCCATTGACGTGGATAAAGATGGAAGCTTGACGGAGCGGGAGTTGCTGCAAAGTATCGATCGAGCCGCGGACCGATTACCGAATCTCGCAATCCCGTCGATGAACGGAGGCGGCGCGATGGAGATTTGCGTCAGCACGGCCGAAGGCGTTTGCGATTTCATCAGCGCCATGGATACGGCTCGCATTCCCGAATGGAACACGTGGTATCACATCATGAACTGCGGCTTCCCGTTGAAATTGAGCGGTGAAACAGACTTTCCGTGCATGAGCAGCCGTCGCGTTGGCCAAGGCCGCGTGTACGTCCAATTGGGAGACATCGAAAAGGTCGACTTCACAAAGTGGTGCGAAGGCGTCGCCAAGGGACGCTCGTATGTTTCCGACGGTTTTGCTCACGCTTTGGACTTTCACGTCAACAACGCACGGCCCGGCTTCGAGGACATCAACCTGAAAAAGTCCGGCTACGTCAATGTCACGGCCGAGGTATCCTTTGCTCCCGAGATTCCGCGAGCGGTCGCTTATGGGATGCTGACGCCATCAGCTGGGAAAAGAATGGTTGGCGACACTATCAACTTGCACGCTCCACGAGCCACACAAATGGTCAAGGGCGGAAAACGATCCGTCGAGATCGTGATGAACGGAGAAGTCGTCGCGCGGATGGCTGTGGAAGCTGACGGGAAGCCTCATCGTTTCCAAATGGAGATTCCGGTTGAGAAGTCTAGTTGGATCGCACTCCGCCAGTTTCCGCAACTGCACACAAATCCGGTCATCGTCAAAGTGGACAACAAGCCGATTCGAGCATCTCGCAAGAGTGCGCGTTGGTGTGCTGAGACGATTAAGCTGCTGTGGAAGAACCGCCACATGAAGATCGCCGAAAGTGAACGCGACGCAGCCCTGGCCTCGTACCAAAAGGCGATTAAGAAGTACGAACAGATTGCGGAAGAGAGCGAGTGACCCGTCCCCGAAAGACGAGCAATCTGGGAGTCGACATGGCTTCACAATTCATCAAGCAGCGGGAGATGGCAGCAGAAATTCTGCGTGTCATTACCGTTTGAAGCAAAGTTCGACATGCATCCGGTGACACAGGAGGTTGACAGCATGACACGTTGCGAAACGTGCAATCAGCAGTCTTTCGTAAGAATCTCTTGGAGTGTTCGTGACGGGATCCGTTATAGCGTGGAACCATTGGTGGATGGCCAGATTCCAAGAGGTTTGTCGAGAGCAAGTTACGAATTGGATTGGTTTCTCAAGGTCAACCGTGCCTTTCGCATTGTTGGAATCGGCGCGAAGGATTTGAAACCGCCCGCCGATGCATTGAGAGATGCACTTGGTCTGCTTGAGGATTGCGTATCAGAATTTTTGTTGGGTGATTGGAGCCGACAGGGTGAAATTGATGCCTTGATCGAAGAGGAACGTCGCTTCTGGGCAGAAAATTGATCTGCGGATCATCGTAGGCTGTGAAGATAATCAATGGACCGTCGTATCGAGCTTGACCTGCCTGTGAAACGCGAGCACTAGTTGATCACGTGGGGAGCCCGCGTTCTGGCTGGTATTTTCTTCTCCCTAGGCCTGTTGCTGGCCTGTCGATGGCGTCTGGATTGGCTGCTTTACTGGTCTGCTCACTTCTTCTACTGCGCGGCCGCGCTGCCTTTGCTGAACCAGAACAGGCACCATCGCGTATCGAATACACGACACTCGTGTCTGCCATCCTGCTTACGGCTTTGTGTGGAGCACGCGGGATATCACTGGGACGTAGCGTCGTTGGAAAAAGAGCTGGAATTGAATCAACACGCCGTCGATACGAGAAGTGAAGACTTCGTGATATTCTTTGTAAATCATGAAATTCCGTTGCGATGCTTTGACTGCAAGACAATCGAAGAACTAGCTCACATCCTTGCAAACGGCTCGCCAGTGATTTCAATTCTGCGGCGTGCCATCTTGCACGAACGATTCCCTTACAACTTAATCGTTGCTCCGATTCGTTCCATTACAACATGGTTTGAAAGTTCACAACAGGCGAGGCGTCCTTGCCATAGTGTTGTCATCTTTGGAATCGACAAAGATCGAGTCTGCATTTTCGATCCGTATAACTCAACCGTGCATCGAGTGCGCTGGGATCAGTTCAAGGAACTTACGGTTCCAGATTTTGCAAACATTCGATATCTGACCATTACTAAGCTTTGATTGGTTGCACATAGGCAGGCTGTTGGAGTCCAGGCGTTAGCCGTCTTGCTGCAGTCGCGTGAGTCCAGGATTTGGCGGCTAAATCCTGGACTCCAGCGGGCGTCAAATAAGTCTCAAGCTGCTAAAACGAAAAAGCCCGGCAACATTGCGTTGCCGGGCTTTTCGTTTGTTAAGAGCAAATCAGATTACTCGGGGCGTTTGGGGCGTTTTCCGCCGTTGTCGCCGCCGGCACGGGGACGTCCGCCTTCACCGGGGCGTCCACCTTCGCCAGGTCGTCCTGGCTTTCCGCCTTCGCCGGGTCGGCCGCCTTGTCCGCCGGGACGACGTCCGCCGCTTCGGTTCGCCATCGCTTTTTGAAGCTCTTCCTTCGTCACCGCGCCGTCCTTGTTGGCGTCGGCGCGATCAAGCAGGCGAGACATTTGACCGGGCAACTCGGCCTTCGTGAGCTTGCCGTCTTTGTTCTTGTCGAAGCTCATGATGCGTTCCAAGAATGCACCGGAATCTCCGCCGCGTCCGCCGCCGGGGCCAGCACCTTGGCCACCGCGACCGCCACGGTCGCCATCAGCTCCGCGTCTGCCTTCACCTGGAGGGCCATCAGGACGACTTGGTCGGACTTCGTCTTGGGTCAGCTTGCCATCTTTGTTTTTGTCCAACGACTTGAGAGCCGCGACGGCGTTGGCAATTTCTTTGGCCGAGATGACTCCGTCACCGTCCGCATCGAGAACGCGGATGATTGGTGGTGGTTCAGGACGTCGTCCACCAGGACGTCCGGGCTCACCGGGTCGACCTTGTCCGGGACGGCCACCTTCGCCGGGGCGTCCACCTCGATCGCCGCCACCTGGCCCACCGCGACCGGCTTTACCGGCAGCGCCGTCTTGACCACGGCGACCTTGGCCTTTGTCATTGTCATCGGCCGTTAGCGTTAGCGATGTTCCCGCCAACACCGCGATACCGAAAATGGCGACAGCAATGTGTTTCATTCGTTTCATTATTTTCTCCAATGGGGATTTTAGTGGCGGTTGCCTATTGATCACTCGACAATGCAGTACAGTACTTTGTTCGAGCGAATAAAAATCTGCCCATGGCTGATTGCCGGGGTCGCGTTAAAGTCGGTGTGATCGTCGTCGATCACGTTGTGTGCAATTTGTTTGAATTCGGGTTTTGCCGAAAGAACAAAAGTGCCGTTTCGGCGACTGACCGCATATAGCTTTCCATCCGCAGCGACAACCGACGAGTAAAATGGCCGCGAATTGAAGCCGCCACCGCCGGGAATTTCGAGTCGCTCGCGATAAACCGTGTCGCCAGTTTTGGCATTCACACAGTAAGCGATTCCACGATCATTGACCCAATACAAGTGGCCGTCGACCAAGACGGGCGATGGCACGTATGAGGTCTCGCGGCTCGTCCATTGAATGTTTTTTGTCACGTCGCCCTTGCCGCCAACCTTCAGAGCCAAGCTTCCGCCGCTGCGACCACCGATTGCGTAGGCGATGCCGCCAGCGTGAACGAGGCTTGGCGAGACGTTGCCGTCGAGGTCGGTTTCCGCATACCAAGCCAGTTTACCGGTGTCGGGATTCAAACCCCAAACTTCGTAGGGAACAGCGACGACAAGATCAGTTCTGCCATCTGCTTCAATTAGAGACGGCGTGTTGAAAGTCAGCTCCAGGCCAGAGGCTTCAGCTTTCCAAAGCTCCTTGCCCGTCTTCTTATCCAAAGCGCGAATCGACTGACTTTCATCAGACGCGTTGACGATGACGCTGTTTTTGTAAAGGATCGGGCTGGCCGCGGAGCCCCAACGGCGACCGCTGGATTCTGTGCCAACACTCACTTGCCACTTCTTGTAGCCTTCCATATCGAAGGCCAAGACCCCGCTCTTTCCGAAAAAGACGAACACGTGCTCGCCATCGCAAACCGGCGTGCTGCTGGCGTAACCGTGCTCGGTCAAGAAGCCGCGGTAGCTATCTTCGGGCAAGACTGCGGGAACGGGCTTATCCCAGAGAATCTTTCCGTTCTTGCGGTCGACACAAATCACGTGCCGCTGCAAGTCGTCCATCCGATTGCCGTCGTCACCGTAACCAGAGAAAGCGGTCAGGAAAATGCGATCGCCGACAACGATGGCACTAGAAGTCCCTGCTCCTGGAAGGTCCGTTTTCCAGACGATGTTTTTGCTTCCGTCCCAATTGGTCGCGATCCCCTTCTCGTCACTAACACCAGACCCGTTCGCGCCGCGAAATTGGCTCCGATCACCAGCCAAGCACGTCGATGCCATGAGCAAAATCGACAGGCTAGCGGTTGCCATTCGGAAAGTGTTCATCCTGGATCTTCTAAAAATGCGAAAATTGGGCGTTTTTCGTGTCACTTTTCCACTAAACGGCAATGGCGGTGAGAAGTACACCGGGCAGGGAGAATTGTTTTGCGATTCGCCATTTGGTGGTTTTCTCGATCGTTTAACCTTTGGCCGTAGGCGAGGTGTCTACTGGGAAATCCTCGCCTGCCGCTACGGGTTAAACGATGAGATTCCACCTCTGGAGGAAAGAAGCCGGGCTTCTCCCCCCGATCGATTCTCTACCCGCCTGAGGCCAACGTGATGATCTCTAATTCATCGCCGTCGGCAACAGGAACTCGAGCGAGGCCCGTTAGAGGCAACTTTTCCTCGTTACGAAACATCGGCAAATACGAATATAAGTCGCCGCTGTCATTCATCACGCGAATTCGCAGATCGGGATGTTTGCTGACTAAATTGGCCAAGACCTCGGCGATGTTGCCACCTTCTAACTCAAACTGTGATTGGCCATCGGCATAGTGAGCAAAGCTGGTGGGCACAGTGAGACTAACCGGCATTTTTGACGCCTCTGTTGAATCCCCACCATGCTTGAGTGGGTATTACTCTGACGAAAACAAAATGGAAATCAGCGAGTGTATTTTTGACGGTCTCGGACGTTTCTAATCTTGGCGGCAATCGAAACATCAAATCATCATCAAGGTGGCTCGCCATAGACTCGCTGGGAGATTTGGTATATTAGGTTGTACAGACAATAGTTCAAGCATTGTTGAAGTCTTGCCTTGGGATAAGGAGACACGCATGTCTTTCCAAAAGCATCTCGATTCAGCGTTACGATGTACGTTGCTCGTCACATTGATTCTTGCCAGCCACACAACGGCAGACGCGGCCAAGAAGACGAAAGCGTTCAAGTCCGAGGCCAGAACGGCGACAGCAGTTGATCGAGTGATCAATGCTGAGATTCTAGCTGCGGAAGGCAAGCTCGCACCAAAGACGTCTGACGAGGACTTTCTGCGGCGAGTCACCTTTGATATCGCTGGCACAGTGCCCACGCCGTCGCAAGTGACGCTGTTTGCACTTGATCCGGACGAGAAGAAACGGACGAAGTTGATCGACCGCCTGTTGGAGTCCGATGCTTACGCCACCAACTGGGCTCGCTACTGGCGCGATGTCATCTTTTCGAAAGCAACGAATGCTCGCGTGCGTGGAGTCCAAGGCACTTTCGAAACGTGGATGACGGAACAATTGAAAGAGAACGCCGCATGGGACGAGATCGCGACAGGGCTGATCACGGCAACGGGCGACATTCGTTACGACGGCGAAACCGCATTGATCTTCGCTCAAGAAGGTCAGCCATCAGAAATCGCAGCCGAGGTGTCGCGAATCTTTCTTGGCATTCAAATGCAATGTGCGAATTGCCACGACCATCCCACTGATAGTTGGAATCGCGAGCAGTTTCATCAACTGGCGGCGTTCTTCCCGCGAGTCGGCGTGCGTCCTGTTCGCGAAGAGAACAATGTCCGCTCGTTTGAAATCGTGTCAGTCAATCAAGACTCTCGTAACCGAAGACCATTCGCACAAAACCCCGAACGCGTTTTCAACTTCTTGGATCGCAATCGCGATGGAAAGATCAATAAAGCCGAAGCGTCACGAAACCAAAACTTCGCGCGGCTCTTCGAACGCATCATCGAATTCGGCGACAAGAATAAAGACGGCGCCTTGACTCTAGAGGAATTGCGAGCAGCTGCCGACGAATTCGCCCGTCGCGTCGATCGAAAGAGCCGAGACCGCGGCCGAGTGCGGCGTGAAGCGGTGAATCTCCTCGCCTGCGCCGCGCGGCGCGCGGTGCGGCCTCAGAGACCGAGTGAGGAGGATACCCTCGAGGCGCGCGCGCGCGGATATATCGGGAGAAAGACACGCGTCTCTCTCTTCGAAGGCGGAAGGCGACGCGGCGCGGCGCGGCGCA